>QIHH01000020.1 GCA_003230195.1 Gammaproteobacteria bacterium | reverse complement strand
GCCAATAAAACACCGAGCTTCTTTGTGAATGGGAAACCACTGCCTAGTTTTGGCTATCAGCAACTGCAATCACTGGTTGAAGCGGAGGTGAACGCCAATTACTAGTGGTGGTAATACGTTTATATTGAAGTTACTATAAAAAGACTATGAATCTGGAGCGATTTATGGCGTTTTTATAACGCGCGTGTGACTAAGTGTAATAAACCATGCAAGCGGCTCCCCTGTGGGGGAGCCAGTATGGCTCGAATTCTTTATGATTCTTTCTGATCGTGTGTAATCACCCTTCAGCAGCAATTAAACCCAGCAGTTCAGTAATGGCATCAATACGATCCTGCAATTCAGGCAGCGACATTGTAAAGCGTAATTTCTCCTGCCCATCTGGCTTATAGGTATTGGGTTTTCGCTGCATCAGGTTAATGATTTTCAGCGGGTCAACATTGGGTTGGTCGGCAAACACAATTCGACCACCCAATGCGCCAGCTTCAATTTTACGAATCCCAATGGGTGCGGCAACCAGTTTAAGCGCTGTTACGGCCATCAGGTTCTTAGCTGGATCTGGCAGCAGGCCAAAACGGTCAATCATCTCTACCTGTAGCTCGCGCAGTTCAGCTTTGTCTTTGGCATTGGAGATACGCTTGTATAAAACGAGACGGCTATGTACATCGGGCAGATAATCCTCTGGTAGCAAGGCAGGGACGCCGAGGTCAATTTCAGAGCCACTATTCAAAGGCTGCAGTAGCTCAGGTTGTTTGCCAGCCTTGAGAGCCTCAACGGCGCGATCAAGCAGGTCGGTGTACATTGAAAATCCGATCTCCTGGATATGGCCACTCTGTTCATCACCAAGAAATTCACCGGCACCCCGTATCTCCAGATCATGCGTGGCGAGGGTAAAGCCAGCCCCCAGTTCTTCGATCGATTCAATTGCCTCGAGCCGTTTTTCAGCATCTTTGGTCATACTGTTTTTAGGTGGCGTGATCAGATAAGCGTAGGCCTGATGATGTGAACGTCCAACACGGCCACGTAGCTGATAGAGCTGCGCGATACCGAGTTTATCGGCACGGTTCATAATAATCGTGTTGGCGCTGGGTACATCGATACCGCTTTCAATAATAGTGGTGCTGACCAGGATATTAAAACGTTGATGATAGAAGTCGAGCATGATCTGTTCCAGCTCGCGCTCATTCATCTGTCCATGGGCAAATTTAATCTCTGCTTCGGGCACTAGTTTTTTCAGTTCTGCGGTGATCTTTTCAATAGTGCGTACTTCATTATGCAGGAAGTAGAGCTGGCCACCGCGGCGGATCTCACGCAGGCACGCTTCGCGAATCAGGGTATCGTTCCACTGGCGTACAAAGGTTTTGATCGCGATGCGCCGCAGTGGTGGGGTTGCGATGATCGAGAGATCGCGAATACCGGTTAATGCCATGTTGAGCGAGCGCGGAATCGGAGTGGCGGTCAGGCTTAAGGTATCGACATCGCTGCGCAGTGATTTCAACTGCTCTTTCTGTTTAACCCCAAAGCGATGCTCTTCATCGATGATGAAGAGTCCGAGGTTATCGAACTTGATGTTGCCGCTAATCAGTTTATGTGTGCCGACTACGATATCGACCTGGCCCGCTTCGATCTTCTTCAATACTTCGTCGCTCTGTTTTTTGCTTTTAAAGCGAGAGAGCACTTCTACCTGCACCGGCCAGTCGGCAAAGCGATCTTTAAAACTTTGGTAGTGCTGTTGTGCCAGCAGTGTGGTGGGTACTAATACAGCAACCTGCGCACCACCTTGCACGGCGACAAATGCAGCGCGCATCGCCACCTCTGTTTTACCAAAGCCAACATCACCGCAAATCAGGCGGTCCATCGGTTTATCAGTCGTCATATCGGCAATTAATTGGATGATCGCCTCTTGCTGGTCCGGCGTCTCTTCAAAAGGAAAGCCTGCAGCAAAGGCTGTGTATTGCTCATCGATGGCAGGGAAGGCGTGGCCTTTGCGCGCAGCACGTCGTGCATAGATATCGAGCAATTCGGCCGCAACATCATGAGCACGCTCAGCCGCTTTGCGTTTTGCTTTTGACCACTGCTCGGTACCGAGGCGATGCAATGGCGAACGCTCTTCAGAGACGCCCGCATAACGGCTGATCAGGTGCAGTGAAGAGACCGGCACATAGAGCTTGTCACCAGCGGCATATTCGAGCAGCAGATATTCATTGAGCTGGCCGCCGGCATCAAGTGTCTGTAGGCCAAGGTAGCGACCAACGCCGTGTTCTTCATGTACGACTGGCGAACCGATGGTGAGCTCAGTGAGGTTTTTAACCACCGCTTCGATATCTCGCCCACGTTTTTTACGCCGACGGCGCTGCATTACCTGCTCACCAAAGAGTTGTGATTCGCTGATAATCGCCAGTTTTGCAGTGCCATTACCACCATCAAACACCATGCCATCATCGAATGGTGCAACGGTGATTGCGAGTGGTGCATCGCCTTCAACGAACTCTGCCCAGCGTTCGAGCTGTTTGGGGTAGCGTTCATGATCGCGAAACATCTCTAGCAGCGTTTCACGTCGGCCAGTGGTTTCGGCAGCGATTAATACGCGCCCTTCAAATGAATCAATAAATGTTAGCAGTGGTCCCAGTGGATGGGGTGCGCGTGGTGGCAGGCTCAGTCTGGGTGGCGAGCTGGTTGCAAAGTTGTAACCATTGGCATCTTCCAGTTCCATTTGGTTTAACTGAATATTGTTTCGTCTCTGTAGCTGCTGTAATAGTGCTTGAGGTTCAATAAAGAGCTTGTCGGGTGATAGTAGCGGGCGCTCAAGGTCATGGCGAGCTGACTCATAACGTTCGTTGCTCTCATCCCAAAACTGTTGCGCGGCATCGTTTGCACCAGCGGCAGATATAATAAGGGTATTGTCTGGCAGGTAGTCAAACAACGTCTGTGTCTGTGCAAAAAAGAGTGGCAGGTAATACTCAATGCCAGCGGGGGCAAGCCCTTGGCTAACATCGCGATAGATCACACTATCTTGTGGATTGCCTTCGAAATGTAGCCGGTACTGTTGGCGAAAGTGATTGATGCCATCTTCACTCAGTGGGAATTCACGTGCAGGCATGAGACGAATCTTGTCGATGTTTTCAAGTGAACGCTGCGACTCAGGATCAAAGGTGCGAATGGTTTCGATCTCATCATCAAACAGATCAATACGAAACGGGGTCTTGCAACCCATCGGAAAGAGATCAAACAGACCGCCACGTACCGTGAACTCGCCATGTTCCATCACCTGTGAAACACAGCGATAACCGCTGTTATCGAGACGGGTGCGCATCTGTTCGATATTGAGTTGCTGGCCGACATCAAGCATCAGCGTATTCGCTTCGAGGTAGTCACGTGGTGGCAGCTGGTGCATCAAAGTGCTCATCGGTACGATGATGATGCCACGGTTCATCAAAGGCAGCTGATGCAGCGTACCGAGTCGGTCAGAGATAATATCCTGGTGTGGCGAGAAGTGATCGTAGGGCAGCGTCTCTCTATCCGGGAAGATCGACACAGGCATTTTTGGGTCATTGCCGAGATAAAAGCCAAGTGTCTGCGCCAATATCTCTTCGCCGTGAATATCGGCGGTAATGACCAGCAATGGGCCGTTGTGTTGTTGTGCGGCCTGACTGATCGCCAGCCCGCTGCTGTTGCCGTAGAGCTTTCCCCATTTGATGGCGGGTTTCTGGGCGGATGGTAATGGTGGTGAAAAGGGGGTGATTACGCTCATCTAAACTCTGCGGGTTCGATTGCTAAATTGATTGTAGTCCATGTTTAAGCGGACTTTACTGGGCCAGCATTGTCGCATAATTTAGCGCGTAACGGTCGGTTTTTACGGTGTGGTGGTGGTCACAGAGGCAGTGTTTCCAGGGTGAAATGGCCGTTATAACGTAACACGCTGCCTTGGTGGTACCAGTCACCCAGTACGGTGCGTTCTGCGGCTGTGCCGTTGAGCTTAAAGTGGTGTTGTGCGGGGCGGTGGGTGTGGCCGTGGATCAGGTGTTTTACGTGGTACTTTTTCATGGCTTGCTCAACAGCCGTCTGATTGACATCCATGATTTCAGCACTTTTCTCTTTTGAGCGGTTGCGACTCTCTTCACGAAACTGGCTAGCAATTGCAATTCGTTTTTCGATGGGGTGACTTAAAAATTTAGAACAGAAGGCGGGGTTACGAATTTGCAGGCGAAAGGCCTGATAATCAACATCATCGGTGCACAGGGTATCACCATGCATGAGTAACACCTCAGTGCCATCAAGTTCAATCAAGCATGGGTCATCGATTAACGCCGCACCCGTTGCGTTGGCAAAAGCATCACCTAATAGAAAGTCACGATTGCCATGCATAATAAAAACCGGGATCTGTTTTTGATACAGCAGTTGCAGCGCATCAATCACGGCCTGGTTTTCTTTGTCGATGGCATCATCGCCAATCCATGTCTCGAACAGATCGCCCAAAATATAGAGGCTATCACCCATTTGCAGGCGTTTGTGCAGGAATTTAATAAACAGCTGGGTAATAGCTGGGCGACTTGCACAGAGGTGCAAGTCGGCGATAAAGAGGATGCTCATTTCAGATAGAGTGCCACTCTTTATTTTGCAATCAGGCGGGTGACTTTCTCGATAACGATCATCTTTTTAGGCACGTCAGTTGGGAAGGGGCCACCGCGACCGGTTCTAACATGCTGGATCTGATCAACAATCTTCATCCCTTTGATCACCTCACCAAATACGGTATAACCCCAGCCGCGCGAGTTTTTAGCGGTGTGATTGAGGAAATCGTTGTCTTTTACGTTAATAAAAAATTGCGCGCTGGCAGAATGTGGCGCATTGGTGCGCGCCATCGCGATGGTGCCACGATTATTTTTCAGGCCGTTATCGGCTTCATTCATGATAGTGTCATGGGTGGGTTTTTTGTCATAATTCTTATCAAAACCACCACCCTGAACCATAAAATCCGGGATGACGCGGTGAAAAGTGGTGCCTTCATAATAGCCTTCATCGACGTAACGTAGAAAGTTTTTGACGGTTACCGGTGCCTTTGCCGCATCTAAAACAATTGTAATATTCCCCATATTGGTTGTCACCGTGACTTCAACTTTGTCATTGGCATGAGCGGCTGTTGAATATGCGAATACAGTGGCTAGCAGGGCAAAAATAGAGCGCTTTAATAGTCGTTTAATCATTATTTAACACCATTAATTGAGTTTGAATTGGATCATAATAAAGGGTTTTTTACTGATATAAAAGTCGAGAGCAGATATGCAGGTAGGTGCGAAGCCCACCGGCTGCACTTTTAACCAAATTTTTTATAGGTAATCCGCTTAGGTTGTGACACCGCTTCGTCACCGAGACGGCGTTTCTTGTCTTCTTCGTAATCCGCAAAGTTACCTTCAAACCATTCGATATGACTATCACTTTCGAAGGCGAGTATGTGGGTGGCAATGCGATCAAGAAACCAGCGATCATGTGAGATCACTACCGCGCAGCCTGCAAATTCCAGTAGTGCATTTTCCAGTGCGCGCAGGGTCTCAATATCGAGATCATTGGTTGGCTCATCAAGTAGCAGCACATTGCCACCACTTTGTAGTAGCTTTGCCTGGTGTAGACGATTGCGTTCACCACCAGACAGGTCACCGACACGTTTTTGCTGGTCTGAACCCTTGAAATTAAAA
Source organism: Gammaproteobacteria bacterium (assembly GCA_003230195.1). Classification (GTDB taxonomy): domain Bacteria; phylum Pseudomonadota; class Gammaproteobacteria; order SZUA-140; family SZUA-140; genus SZUA-76. Next base: position 4,604 of record QIHH01000020.1, on the reverse strand, counting down.
CGGCCAAGATAGGCACGGGAGTTAATTTCCATGCCATTAACGGTAATGAAATCCTGTCCATCTGAGATCTCTTCCCACGCGGTTTTATTATCATCCAGCGCATCACGGCTTTGATCAACGTAAGCGAGTTGTACCGTCTCTCCAATGCGCAGTGTACCGCTATCTGGTTTTTCAATCCCCATAATCATTTTGAAGAGGGTTGATTTGCCCGCGCCGTTGGGGCCGATGATGCCGACAATGCCACCGGGTGGCAGAGTGAAGTTGAGACCATCGAACAGTAGGCGATCGCCAAACCCTTTCCTGACATCGATCGCTTCAATCACGTTATCACCAAGGCGAGGCCCCGGTGGAATAAACAGTTCATTGGTCTCGTTACGTTTTTCAAAGTTCTGGTTAGCCAGCTCCTCATAGCGAGCGATACGCGCCTTGCTTTTGGCGTGACGTCCTTTGGCATTGCTGCGAACCCACTCCAGCTCTGTTTTCATGGCCTTGATGCGTGCGCCTTCGCTTTTCTCTTCTTGTTGTAGACGAACCCCTTTCTGCTCTAGCCAAGAGGAGTAGTTGCCCTCCCACGGGATACCATGGCCACGATCCAGCTCCAGAATCCAGCCGGCGACGTTATCAAGAAAGTAACGATCATGGGTGACAGCAACCACAGTGCCTTCGTATTCACGTAGGAACTGCTCCAGCCAGGCGACAGATTCGGCATCGAGATGGTTGGTCGGCTCATCAAGCAACATCATATCGGGTGCCGACAGGATCAGGCGACACAGCGCGACACGACGGCGCTCACCACCAGAGAGTTTGGTGACATCGGCATCCCACGGTGGCAGGCGCAGGGCGTCGGCAGCGATCTCTAGTTTGCGGTCAAGATTATGTGCATCCGCCGCTTGGATGATGTTCTCAAGCGTTGCCTGTTCTTTAGCAAGTGCATCAAAGTCGGCATCGGCTTCGGCGTAAGCCGCGTAGACTTGATCAAGGCGAGCCATCGCTTCTTTGACTTCCGCCAGCGCCTCTTCAACATTGCCGCGAACGTCTTTAGTAGGGTCCAGTTGTGGTTCCTGTGGCAGGTAGCCAACGCGTATCCCAGCCTGTGGCCTTGCTTCGCCATGGTGTTCGGTATCGATACCCGCCATAATGCGCAGCAATGTTGATTTTCCTGAGCCATTCAGCCCAAGTACGCCAATCTTGGCCCCTGGGAAAAAAGAGAGAGATATATCTTTGAGTATCTCACGTTTGGGTGGGACTACCTTACCAACACCGTTCATTGTATAGATGTATTGAGCCATTTTTATTCCAGTAAATGATGCCTTTCGGGGCTTGCGTGAACTGCCAATTGGCCGCTATTAATACTAAATATACTACAAATAAACGGTTTCCTGCACGGTTTCTGTTTAAAGATGTGACCATGTTTTTTTTATTACGAAAATCATGCTATTGCCTCGCTTGGCTTGTCTTTATTTCACCGCTGGTAATAGCTAACACACCACCAATAATCGATGAGATACGTTTTGTCGGTAATGAAAAAACCAAGCCTACTGTGATGCTACAGGAAATGCAGCTGAAGGTAGGTGACCCTGTCGATCTTCTGCTGATTGAAAATGACCGCCAGGCGATTATGGATCTGCGGCTATTTAAATTTGTCTATGCGGATCTGATAGCGATAGATAATCGGCAGATATTGCAGATGATGGTGAGTGAGAAATACTATATTTTCCCTCTGCCAAGATTAGACCGTTCGGCGGATGGTGACATCAGTTATGGTGTTCGTCTGAAGATGGATAATCTTGGTGGTTTGAATCAGCGTTTACGCTTAACCTATAAAAAAGTTGATGGCTGTTGCGATTCATTGGGTAAATCAAATGAATTTCATGTTAGTTACGATTATCCCAGAATATCCGGTAGCGCTGTTGGTTTGCGAGTAGCGATGCGCTACTCTGATACACCGGTAGAAGATAAAACAATACAAGGCATCACCTCAATCTATAGTCGAGATTACAGCGCATTTAACTTTGCGATCAATCGCTGGTTGAGGAAAGATAGCCCAAGTACTGGATGGTCGGCAAGTGTGGGTCCTTTTTGGCGAGAAGCTAAATATAACTATGTCAGTGGTCAGCCAGATCTTTACAGTGATGGTGTTTCGGTTGGTTTAGATCTGGGGCTTGCTTATGGCCGAGTCCATGATTACCTCTATAGCCGTGAAGGGACTGAATATGGCTATTCGATTCAGATTGGTGCTCGAATGCTAGGTTCTGATGAAACATTTACGCAGAATAATTTCTATTATCGCCGTTACCACTATTTAAATGGCGAGCGGCACCACAATCTCAATGCGCAATTTTTAATGGGGTTTTCTGGTGGCAGGTTGCCACTTAGCGGCGATTTCTTTGCAGTGGGCGGTAGCAATACTATCCGTGGATACGAAAAAGGCATTTTTACTGGTGAGTCATTTTTCGCACTGAACCTTGAGTATTTATCACCCATCAGAGGGAATTTTGATAGTCGTGGTGTGTTGTTTGTGGATATTGGTAATGCCTATGATGATAATCGCACCATTGACGTGAGTGATCTGAAATCAAGTGCCGGATTTGGATTGCGTTATAAAGTGAAATCTTTTATGAATGTCGACCTGCGCTTTGACGCGGCATACGCATTGGATATAAAAGATGTTGCCGTTTATTTTAGTTCAAGAGGAATGTTCTGAGAACTTTGAACGAACCTGTTCCCGCTCCAGTAAGGCAAAAAAAAGCCCGGAAGATAACGCTTCCAGGCTTCTTAAAGGGCACCTCTATTAATTCATGAACGCGCAGCTTAAATCCCAAATTCTGTCAATTTTGGCAATAGTCCCGCTACGGTGTGCCCCCTTGGGTATTACCTGCTATTGACGCCTTGATGTAACAAATTTTGAATTCAATCTACCACGTCCAGAATTAATAGAGATGCCCTTAAGTGGTCAACCTCTTAGGCTTTATTCTTCATCTAGGTAACTCTGCAATTCATTAGCGAGTGAATGGCAGGCAGAAACTTCATCGTCTTTAATGCTGGCTAAACCGCCATTCTTAGTTGAGTATTGGCAGGCGAACTGGTTTGCTTCATCGGCTTGGTTAATAATGGTTAAAGCATTTTTTTCCTGTGAATATTCAGCATTGAGGTGACCACCAAGATAGATGCTATAGGTGAATGAGCGACTATGCCACATACTGTTCTGATGGTTAGCAAGGGCCTTCGCAATATTGGGAATATTCGGTAGCGCAACTGGTTTTGCCGTTGCTGCAGCAACCTCTTCAAGTGATGTACCTAAAGGGATCACAACAACACCATCTTTTGTGGTGGTGACCTTGGGTGCATCTGCTTCATTGGCATCTGTGATGCCAACCGTTTTGATCGACTCAATCGCTTTGATGGCATCTTCTACTTCGATGATTTCAGCAATCTCCGGCTCTGTTACTGCTGAGGCCTCAACAACCTCCACCACAGGTGAAGTCTCAATGTTATTGTCAGACACGGTGCTTTTTGAAACGCAGCCACTCAGTAATGCAACAGAAAAGAGGCAAGCGGTGGCAAGCATTAATTGGTTATTGGTTATCATGATGTAGAACTCCGCAGTGTATCGATCAGTGGTAATTTTTTCACAAAATATAGGGCATGTTGTTTAGCATATTTAACTGGTGAGCAGTCAGCGCACAGTAACCTAAGAAGAGCGCGGGCAGAATATAGTACGTTCGTACGATGCGTTTAAACAACCAAAAATTCCGATGCGCTAATATAAAGATAAGACAAGATGCTGTGATGGCCAGTTTTACAGACACAAATAACTGCACATTAATTTCAAGCAAGCGATTCATCACAGGGTTCATTTCCTGTGCACCTTGCTGTATCAGCATCAGGGTGAAAAAGGCATCGGTACAGGAGAGTCCCATAATCGCAATAGTCATTGCAAACAGTACTGGTGCATGATTGTTGTCAGCGTAGTGCGAGGTATTGAGGCAGATTTCGCGGCGTGCTTGGTGGCGACGGCTTTTGCTAAAGCTATACAGAAAGGTACGTAACCCGTGTGATCTGCGCTCAATGCCCTGACGTTGACAGTCAATTGTGATATCCATCGGTACATCAATCCCCAGAGTCTTGCAACACGGCGTGATTTTAGCAAAAAGTATCGAATTAAACACAAAAATATTGATGTGATAGATCTTAGGAACTGTTAACTCTTTGAATTCATTGATTTGTGAATGAATAAAGTGGCGACTTATCGGCGCAGAAAGACTAATCTTGAGTTTATTTGTTCCGAGTTTGTTTAAGCTGCACGATATGCGTAGCAATTGCCCTGATTGTCTCTGGAAAATGCCAGAACAGAAAGCCAGAGACTGAAAACAGAGCGAGAAGGGGGCATGATCCCAAAATTGTCCGTCAGCTCGAAAAGCAAGGCATCATGGATGGCTTATCTGACAGTCATATGAAGGAAGTTGATTCCTAGCATTACCTCTTGCTAATTAGTTCTTAAAATTGCTCAATATTTTTCAAAAAACAATGTAGTTCTCTAATTCCCTAACGAAATCTCATATCTGGTACTACGACCTCCACCAATCTGCTTGAATGCACCGATA
>QIHH01000213.1 GCA_003230195.1 Gammaproteobacteria bacterium | reverse complement strand
GTTTTTTGTGGTTCATTTGATTACTCATTATTTTACCTTTCGTTAGGTTACTGATAATGAGCAGTTACACAATTGTTTTTACAGCCTCCAGCCTGTTGATAACCGTACTCGACAATACTTGAGACCAAAAGCCTGATTAAATAGAGCCTCCTCAAAAAATCAGCATTGATTTTACACTCATCGCTTCAAATAGCATCCTTGGGGGCCACACTGACTTTGATTTCAAAGTCAGTGTCCGTGGAAAAAACATCCGCCTTCTAAGAAGGTGGTTTTGACTACCCCTTTGAAGGGGGATTAAAGGCAACCCTCTTAGAAGGTTATCGCCGTCACCGCAAAGTCCATAAATTACTTATTAAATCGTAAACCTTCCTGCCTCGTTTCTTCCTTTTCTTGATGCCTGACATACTTGCGTATCATTTCTTCATCTATTCCAATCGTATCTACACAGTAATCCCTTGCCCAAAAATGATTACCCCAATACGGTTTTTGTTTTAAATCTGGGAACTGACGAAAAACCTGTATGGCTGTGTTACCTTTCACCATCCCCAATAACTTTGATACCGATTCTTTCTACGGCATTGAAACCAGCAAATGGACGTGGTCGCATTGAATGTTTAATTCGACAACTTCACAGTCCATCCGACCACAATACACATGTATCGTTTTATACAGCTCTTTTGCTTATCGGCCCAGTTAATATCCTAAAACGATACTTCGGCACCCAAACTATGTGATATTTACAACACCAAATAACGTGCGATAATCTCTTAAATCTACTCATGGCATACCTCTTGTTGATGCTATGGGGATAACCCAATAAGAAATATCATGCCTAGATTTTTAGAACAACGGCATAGCCATTGTCCAAGCCACCACCTTAGACGGTGGACATACAAGACTGATTATACCAAAAATCAGCATTAATATATATCAGTTGGTTATACTTTATGAGGAAGCTCTATTTAACTGAAACCACAGCGGGTATCACTTACGTTGTTAATCGCTTTGCTGAGTGGCAACATAGCGGGCATATCACACTCATCAGTGGCGAACCATCTCGCCTAGCAAACTATGCATCCGAAATACTCTAAAACAGTAAAAGGGGCATCACGCCCCTTTATATTTATGCTGTCTCGCGTTGCGCCTCAGTAGAAGGAGGCGGTTCAGCCTCCACAAACTCGTCAGACCGAGGCCACGAACTCATCAAAGCTTTCACTAATGTTGCCAATGGAATTGCAAAGAAACCCCCCCAAACTCCCCACATTCCACCAAAGACTAGCACCGCTGTAATAATCGCCACTGGATGTAGATTAACTGCTTCAGAAAATAACCACGGCACCAGTAGATTGCCATCCAATGCCTGTATCGCACCATAAGCGGCCATCAAATAAGCAAAATCAGCGCTCCACCCCCATTGGAAATAGGCGATGATCGCCACCGGAAAAGTCACCGCTGCTGCTCCAATATATGGAACAACCACCGACAAGCCAACAAGTGCACCAAGCAGCATCGCGTACTGTAATCCCATTAAGGCAAAAACAACAAAAGAGACCACTCCAACAATGATAATCTCTAGGAACTTACCACGTACGTAGTTACCTATCTGCAGGTCCATTTCTTCCCAAATTCGGGTTGCCAGCGCCCGTTCACGAGGCATTGAGTCAGAGATCCAGCTAACAAAAACCCTTTTGTCCTTCATAAATAAGAAGACTAACACGGGTACTAAAATCAAATAGATGACGAGAATAAAGAGTCCTGATATCGATGCCAGTGAAAACGACACGACATGCTGGCCAGCATCAGCAACGCTAGATCGAATCGTAGTCATCAACTCTGCAACTTGGGCCTCTGAAATAAAAGTTGGATAGTTTACCGGTAGTTGTAACAGACTCTGTTGACCCTTGGCAATCATCGTTGGCAGCTCTTGAAACAGCTGGCTTAACTGACCAAACAACATTGGTATCAGTCCAAAAATAAGCAATAGCAGCAGCGCACAGAATGGCATAAAAACCATCAGTACTGCTGGCAAGCGCGCAATTTTACGCCGTTCAATCATGCCTACGATCCCTTCCAACAGGTAAGCAATCACCAAACTGGCCAGTAATGGTGCCAGCATTTCGCCCATGAAAATAACAATGGCAAAACCTGCAAGCAGCAATAGAGCCAGTATGACCCCTTCCTGGTCTGTAAAGTAACGCCTGAACCACCTGATGAGCACTTGAGCCATGTTACTGAAAAGCCTCTTATTTCCGACCAATAGGACATGTTTTGAGCGTGAGCCGTTCATCATATACCAGCATCGATTTGGGGCCTAGTATTCTTCTTGTCACCTGAGCATTTAAGTTTTTAATCGCATTATCGAAGCATTACTACATCTCCGATCGCTACACTAATCATATCGGCCACAGATGAAGTATTGGAAGCAATTTCAACCAACCCATTACTATTTTTATAGCAAAACAACTCACCAAACTCCACCTCACCGAATGTGCGTGCAAAGTTGACCTCTTTTCCATACAGCTCTAATACAGCAGCCGTACACACCTTCTATACACATGCAGGATATTAGATAGCCAAAATGATCGATATAGAGGACATAAGGGTAATCAAAATCAACTATTGTATATTTAGGAGCTGGCAAGATCGCAGCTTATCCCCTGAAAAAATATCCAGTTGAGTTCAGCTACAAGAAAAGACGTTAGATAACCTCTCAGGTTGCCATATAATTTCCCAGCATTGCGCCGATGTGGCAATTAGGGGCTTGCTGAGATAGAACAACCTTTATCTGCACGATATATGAACCTTCTAAACCAAAATCAATGGATAAGACGATCATTTTAGAGATAAAAAAGCCGGGATAACCCGGCCTTTTGTTTAACTTTCGCTTTCAGAGCTATCCTCTTCGACCTCAGGAAGCGGGCGATCAACCAGCTCGACGATCGCCATTGGAGCGCTATCACCATCACGGAAGCCACACTTCAGAATCCTCACATAACCACCAGGGCGTTCTTTATAACGAGGCCCAAGTTTGTTGAATAGTTTTGTTACCACATCACGGTCACGCACACGAGCAAAAGCAAGGCGGCGGTTTGCAATAGTGTCATTCTTCGCCAAGGTAATCAATGGTTCAATAACACCACGTAATTCCTTTGCCTTAGGCAAAGTTGTTCGGATCATTTCATGAATAACCAGTGATACAGACATGTTTTTAAACATGGCTTCACGATGGCTACTGGTTCTATTTAGTTTTCTTCCAGTCTGTCTATGACGCATTTTCTATATTCTCATTAACTAAAGCTTAAACTGATGCTTCGACTTTATCATCTGAATTATTGCTTGCGCCAACAAGTGCAGCTGGCGGCCAATTTTCTAAACGCATACCCAGTGACAGCCCCTGAGAGCCAAGAATATCTTTGATCTCTGTCAAAGACTTCTTACCAAGGTTTGGTGTTTTTAATAACTCTACTTCTGTGCGCTGAATTAAGTCACCAATAAAGAAGATGTTTTCTGCTTTAAGGCAATTTGCCGAACGAACTGTTAGCTCAAGATCATCGACTGGGCGTAGCAGGATGGGATCAATATCCGCTTCAGGCGCAACAGGCTCTTCGATCGTCGTTGTTTCAAGATCAACAAAGACTGAAAGCTGATCTTTTAGGATACTCGCTGCGCGTCTGATCGCTTCTTCTGGGTCAATGCTACCATTCGTTTCAATATCAATAATCAATTTATCAAGATCGGTACGCTGTTCAACACGAGCGCTTTCAACATTGTATGCAATTCGGCGAACAGGTGTAAAAGAGGCGTCTATCTGAAGATTACCAATAGGACGATTCTCATCTGAGACATCATGTGTTGCTGCCGTACGACGGTTAACAGCGGGCTGATAGCCACGGCCACGCTCAATCTTTAGACGCATATTCAGCTCACCAACGTCAGTCAGGTTAGCGATCACGTGACCTGGGTTCATGATTTCGATGTCGTGAGACAATTCAATGTCACTCGCCAGTAATTGGCCTGCACCTTTTTTGCTAACCGTTAAAGTCGCTTCGTTGCGTTCATGCATTACAATTGAAAGCCCTTTCAGGTTTAACAGAATATCGATCACATCTTCCTGTACACCCTCAATCGTAGTATATTCATGAAGCACACCATCAATCTCAACTTCAGTTACCGCACAACCTGGGATTGAAGACATCAGGATACGACGAATCGCATTACCTAGCGTATGACCAAAGCCGCGTTCTAGAGGCTCCAGTGTTACTTTCGCACGCAGATCATTGATGACCTGTACATCCACAACACGTGGTTTTAAAAATTCGTTTGCTGAGCCCTGCATTAATTGTCCTCTCTAGAGTCCGATAGTCAGATATTAGTAATTAATTGAATTCAATAAGAAGTAAAATTACTTTGAATAGAGTTCAACAATTAAATGCTCATTAATCTCAGCGGGAAGATCGCTTCGTTCTGGGCATGATTTAAAGGTGCCACTCATTTTGTCACCGTCAACCTGAACCCACTCAGCAAAACCCTGCTGCTGTGCAAATTCTAATGATGATTTAATCCGTAGTTGGCTTTTTGATTTCTCAGCTACTGCAAGCTCATCACCAGGTTTAACTTGATAGCTCGGAATATTAACTTTCTTACCATTAACGGTAAGTGCATTATGTCGAACAAGTTGGCGAGCTTCGCTGCGAGAAACACCCATACCCATACGATAGGCGACATTGTCCAAGCGACATTCCAAAATTTTCAGCAGGTTTTCACCTGTCGAACCCTTTCGACGATCAGCTTCGCTGTAGTAGCTTCTGAACTGATCTTCTAGAACACCGTAAACTCTTTTCACTTTCTGTTTTTCACGCAACTGTACTGCATAATCTGTCAGACGTGTACGACGAGTTCCGTGCTGGCCAGGAGGAAACGCTCTGTTTTCTACCGCACACTTCGCGGTATGGCACTTTTCCCCTTTAAGAAAGAGCTTTTCGCCTTGACGACGACATAAACGACACTTTGCACCTACATATTTAGCCACAATAACCTACCTTAAACTCGACGCTTTTTCGACGGACGACACCCATTATGCGGGATTGGTGTCACATCAGAAATGCTATTAATTTTAAATCCAGCAGCATGAAGTGCGCGTACAGCGGACTCGCGACCAGGCCCAGGGCCTTTCACCATCACATCCATGTTCTTCATGCCGAACTCTTTTACAACAGAGCCAGCCTTTTCTGCTGCAACCTGTGCGGCGAAAGGCGTACTCTTTCTTGAGCCACGGAAGCCAGAACCACCCGCAGTTGCCCAAGCAAGTGTATTTCCCTGACGGTCAGTGATGGTGATAATTGTGTTATTAAATGATGCGTGAACGTGAGCTACGCCATCTACAACATTCTTTTTGACGCGCTTACGCACGCGATTGCTTGTTTTAGCCATGATCTACTAGTCGCTTCCGTAGTATTTTACTTTCTAATCGCTTTACGTGGCCCTTTACGGGTACGTGCATTTGTCTTTGTTCTCTGTCCACGAAGCGGCAGCCCACGACGATGACGGATACCGCGGTATGCACCGAGATCCATCAAGCGCTTGATATTCATCGTAACTTCACGACGAAGATCACCTTCAACTTCATATTTACCGACTTCAGTACGCAGCGCTTCAAGTTCAACTTCAGTTAAATCTTTAACTTTGGTTGATGGCTTGATACTGCTTACTACACAAATCTTACTTGCCCGGGTTGGTCCAATACCATAGATTGCTGTTAGAGCAATGATAGTATGTTTGTTTACCGGGATATTGATGCCTGCAATACGGGCCATCTAAACACTCCTAAACACTGATAACACTTCGCATTTCGCGAAAGCGAGTAATTCTATTATCGATAGGCAACGAAATCAATAAAAATCCGCGCCAATCTGCCACTAACCTTGTCTTTGTTTGTGACGAGCATCTTTACAAATCACTCGAACCACGCCTTTTCTCCGAACAATTTTACAATTTCTACAGATTTTCTTTACTGATGTACGTACTTTCACGGTCTTTCTCCAAACCTAATATTTAATCTGATGTTACCGTCTAACGCTTAGGTGCACCGCCCTTAAGCTTCGACTTTTTCAGCAGGCTGTCATACTGATGAGACATCAGGTGAGATTGAACCTGCGCCATAAAGTCCATCACCACAATCACGATAATTAACAGTGATGTACCACCAAAATAGAAGGGTACATTCCAGTAAACAATCAAGAACTCTGGTAGTAGGCACACAGCGGTAATATAAAGCGCGCCAACAAGCGTTAAACGCGTCATCACTTTGTCTATGTACTGTGCCGTCTGCTCACCTGGACGAATACCAGGAATAAAAGCACCTGATTTTTTAAGGTTGTCTGCCGTATCTTTCGGGTTAAATTGCAATGCGGTGTAAAAGAAGCAGAAAAATATAATCGCGAGCGCTAGTAACATCACATATAGGGGTTGCCCTGGTGAAATCATCTGTGAGATATCTTGCAACCATCCCATCCCTTCTGCACTACCAAACCAGCCACCCATAGTCGCCGGAAACATAATAATCGCAGAGGCAAAGATGGGAGGAATCACACCCGCCATATTCACTTTTAGTGGTAAATGGCTTGTTTGCCCAGCATACATTTTACGTCCTTGCTGTCGCTTGGCATAATTTACCGTAATACGCCGCTGTCCGCGTTCAACAAATACAACAAATGCAGTTACTGCAATTGCCAGAGTAATGATGGTCAATACCGCTACCGAACTCATTTCGCCAGTTCGTGCCAGCTCTAATGTCCCACCAATTGCCGATGGTAATCCAGCGACAATTCCAGCAAAAATGATAATCGAAATACCATTACCAATTCCTCGCTCAGTAATCTGCTCACCCAACCACATCAGAAACATGGTGCCTGTCACCAAACTCAGTGCAGCGACTATTCTAAAATCCCAACCAGGATCAATCACAACACCACTACCGCCAATCTGTTGGCTTTCGATTGCGATAGATATGCCCAGTGCCTGAAACGTTGCCAAAAACAATGTTAAATAGCGTGTATATTCCGATAACTTACGTCGGCCTGACTCGCCTTCTTTTTTAAGTTGCTCCAGCTTTGGCGATACAGCCGTGAGTAACTGAATAATAATCGATGCCGAAATGTAGGGCATCACACCTAGTGCAAACACCGACAAACGCCCTAAAGCACCACCAGAGAACATATTGAACATTTCAATGATCGTACCGCGACTCTGTTCGAATAATGCCGCAAGCGCCATGGGATCAATCCCGGGTACCGGTATATGCGTACCAATACGGTAAACAAGCAATGCGCCAAGAACAAACAACAAACGTTGTTTGAGTTCTGTCAGACGACCTGCGCCTGCTAATGCTGAGCCAGATGCGACCACTTAGTCCTCGATCTTGCCGCCAGCAGCTTCAATCGCTGCACGAGCACCTTTTGTCACATTAACCCCACGAAGCGTTACTGCTATCGCAATCGCACCAGAATCAATTACTTTTGCTTTCAGCGTTTGCTGCGGAACAATGTTCGCGCCAATCAATGCTGCCAAGTCTACTACGTCACCTTTTATTGCTGTCAGCTCGTGCAGACGAACTTCTGCACGGGTTGCTTTAACTCTGGATGAAAAACCAATTTTGGGTAGTCGGCGCTGCAAAGGCTGTTGGCCACCTTCGAAACCTACTTTGTGAAAGCCACCTGAACGCGAGTGCTGGCCTTTATGACCGCGCCCACATGTCTTACCTGAACCAGAACCGATACCACGACCGACTCGCTTACGTGCCTGCTTAGCGCCAACACCAGGCTTGATTGTATTAAGGTACATTTTACTCTTCCTCAATTCTCAGCATGTAATATGCTTTACTGATCATGCCACGGGTACAAGGAGTATCTTCAACCGACACAGTCTGATGCATTCGGCGCAGTCCTAGACCCGCAAGACAGGCTTTGTGAGATGCTAGTCGTCCATTTGGACTCCGAACAAGCGTCACTTTTATTTGTCTTTTGTTATCAACCATTAGAATTATTCCAATATTTCCTTAACCGTTTTGCCCCGTTTTGCAGCAACTGCTTCAGCATTGGTCATATCGCGCAGACCATTGACTGTTGCACGTACTACGTTCACTGGGTTTGTTGACCCGATGCACTTAGCCAAAACATCCTGCACACCAAGAACTTCAAATACTGCTCGCATTGCACCACCAGCAATAATCCCGGTACCTGGTGTTGCAGGCTGCATAAATACTTTTGCTGCGCCATGTCTAGCCGTAATCGGATACTGAAGAGTGACATCGTTTAACTTTACATCAACCATGTTACGCCTAGCATCTTCCATTGCCTTTTGAATCGCAATAGGGACTTCACGCGCCTTCCCGCTACCAAAACCTATACGGCCTTTACCGTCACCGACTACTGTTAGTGCGGAAAAGCCAAACTGACGACCACCTTTTACGACTTTGGCAACACGACGGACACCTACAAGCTTTTCCTGTAGGTCATCACTTTTTTGAGAAGAATCATACTTAGCCATTTTCTAGCCCTTAGAATTCGAGGCCGTTTTCACGCGCAGCTTCTGCTAACGCTTTCACACGACCATGGTATTTAAATCCTGAACGATCAAATGCAAC
>QIHH01000085.1 GCA_003230195.1 Gammaproteobacteria bacterium | reverse complement strand
TTATTACCCGGGATTCATTAAACTGTGGGGAAATGGCCGACGGCCCAGTATTAATCACCGAAAACATATCGACCACAATGATCGAGCACAATTGGCATTACAGCAAAGATAATACCGGGAATTTATTATTGGAGAAAAGCAGCGTCGCTAGCGTTAAATAACCAGCAACATCATCTAATAACTGGTTCCTTTTGTCCCTACCGGCCTGCATCTGCCGTATTTTCGCGCAACTTTGCTCACTTCGTCCTCTCGTCGCACCCAACACTGCTACCTCAAATGATTCTACAGTGACTACCCTTTCGCTTCGCTCTCCATGGTGACCAGCGGTCGATATGATCATGCTTTTTGACTTGTTTATTATTGATCATCGGCGAGTTAATCTGTTTTTCAGGGGCGACTACTTAGCTTTTTTTATATTGAACACTCATTGATTTGACCCTAGGGTTTTATTATGAATTTATCAATAATTTTTTCGCATAAGCTTGACCCAGTTTATCGTAAATACCCTTTCCTGGAAAAATGTTTTTCCATGTGAAAATAAAAGCCCCTTTCAGCGTTAAACTTCTTTTCCCCTCTAAATCAATCGGCTCCTTGCAATACCCAAGATAAACTAACGCATCAGACTCCTTTGCAATAAACGCTTCTATTTTACTAAAGCCAGACTCTCGCCTGTAACCAATAGAAGATGAGCTGTTCTTTAATGATGATTTAAGTTGCAAAAAAATACGGTACAAATTCTCTACGTCGTGCACTTCAGGGAACCTAGCGGATATTTTTATATCCATTTTAGGGTATACAGGAACAGCGGGAGAGTTTGATACATCTAACATTGTGCCATCAGAATAGAGCTGGGAAAACGCCACATATGTGAAATTGTCAGCTGCACTTTTCATAGAGAGCAGCATTCCTGTTGTGTTGCCTTTCACATTAAAATAAAGAGAAAAACAGGCCGCATTATGAGTATCTAATAACATCGATGATCCAATATACTCAAAGCCAATCTCTTCTAATTTATTATCAAGTGCTTTAAATTTATCGCTCTGATCACTTAAAAATATTGCCTCATCCACTGCATCAAAACTTACTCTAGCGGGTAATTTTTGCACTCGATAAATCCACAGCGGCGCGGCAATATATAAAATCGCGACGAATATTAGCAATCCAACAAGCACATCAACGATCATGTATGGTTATCCCAGCTGTCATTTTCTGCATGTTCATCACTCATATGAAATGGTTTGAATACCGTTTACAAGCCACTATCTGTAGCACAACGATCAAATGAACATGATTCACCACCAGACAATAAAGCAAATGCTGAGAAACACATAAAACCACTCGATATTGAAAACCCCTTTACGTCCCTCTTATCGACAGCCAATCAAGCCTTCTTATAAATCTCCGCCCCACCCTTAACAAATTGCACCGCCTTCTCTTCCATTCCTTTCTTTAGTGCCTCTTGCTCTGTCACACCCTGTTTCGCGGCGTAGTCGCGTACGTCCTGGGTAATCTTCATTGAGCAGAAATTAGGGCCGCACATAGAACAGAAGTGAGCAACTTTTCCGGAATCTTTTGGCATCGTTTCATCATGGTATTCACGTGCGCGGTCTGGGTCTAAACCAAGGTTGAACTGATCTTCCCAACGGAATTCAAAACGCGCTTTCGATAACGCGTTATCTCGCACCTGCGCGCCGGGGTGTCCTTTGGCGAGATCCGCTGCGTGTGCGGCGATTTTATAGGTAATGATCCCTTCTTTTACATCATCACGATTGGGCAGTCCAAGATGCTCTTTCGGCGTAACATAACAGAGCATTGCGCAACCGTACCAACCAATCATCGCGGCACCGATGCCGGAGGTGATGTGATCATATCCCGGCGCGATATCAGTCGTGAGCGGGCCGAGAGTATAAAACGGTGCTTCATCACAGCAGTCGAGCTGTTTTTCCATATTCTCTTTAATCAGGTGCATCGGCACGTGGCCCGGCCCTTCTATGATGGTCTGTACGTCATGCTTCCATGCAATTTTGGTTAGCTCACCCAGCGCCTCTAACTCACCAAACTGCGCTTCATCATTTGCGTCCGCTATTGAACCCGGACGCAAACCGTCACCCAGTGAAAACGAAACATCATATGCCTTCATGATTTCGCAAATCTCTTCAAAATGAGTGTAGAGGAAATTTTCCTGATGATGTGCAAGACACCACTTCGCCATGATCGAACCCCCGCGCGACACAATACCAGTAAGGCGTTTAGCAGTGAGAGGCACATGCCGCAACAACACCCCGGCGTGGATGGTAAAGTAATCGACCCCCTGCTCAGCCTGCTCAATCAACGTATCACGAAAAATCTCCCAGGTAAGGTCTTCTGCTTTACCGTTAACCTTTTCCAGTGCTTGATAGATCGGTACCGTTCCAATTGGCACCGGGCTGTTACGCACGATCCACTCGCGGGTCTCATGAATATTTTTACCGGTGGAAAGATCCATGATGGTATCTGACCCCCAACGGATGCCCCACACCATTTTATCCACTTCTGCTTCAATGTCGGATGTCACCGCCGAATTGCCAAGATTGCCATTAATCTTAACCAGAAAATTACGCCCGATGATCATCGGCTCCAGTTCCGGGTGGTTGATATTAGCCGGAATGATGGCGCGACCGCGTGCGATCTCATCGCGCACAAATTCAGGGGTGATCACTTGCGGTACACTAGCACCAAATGATTGACCGGGGTGTTGTTTTGTCAAAAGTGCTGTATCAATATCGCCGTTGAGACGCGCCTCGTCCAGCTTCATGTTTTCGCGGATGGCAACATATTCCATTTCCGGTGTGATGATCCCTTTACGTGCATAGTACATCTGCGACACATTCTGGCCGCTCTTTGCGCGACGAGGCGTACGGATATGGTCAAAACGGAGGTGATCCAGTGATGCATCCGCAGCGCGTTGACGGCCGTATTCAGAACTCAGGTCGGTCAGCAGCTCGGTATCGCCACGCTCTTTAATCCATGCACTGCGCACATCCGGCATCCCTTTTCGCGGGTCGACCGAGACGGTTGGATCGGTATAGGAACCTGATGTGTCGTAAACACGAATCGCTGCATTTGGCTCGACACCACCATTAATAGTGGTATCCCCCACCGAAATTTCACGCATCGGCACCCGAATATCTGCGCGACTCCCCTCAATATAGATTTTTTTTGAATTAGGGAACGGCGAAACCGTGTCCTGCTCCAGATGGGCGGTTTGACTCAAAAATTCTTCGGGGATCGCGCTCATAAAATATTTCCTTCGATATACAGCAAAACGCCGATTGCTCACTCGCATTGCCTCACAAAGGCAAAAACGACTGACGGGATAACAGCGGGAACCCGCAAATTTAAACGATGCGTGCGGTAGATGCAAGTTGAAGAATCACATCAAAATTTCATATTCCCATATTAAACATAATGTTACATAGCAGCGCGATTAATTAACGCCGCCAGAGGACAACAGCACAATCGCACAAAGGTCTCTCTATCTTCATTAATTCACCCAACCTGTACCCTGTTACAGTTATATCAACGTAGCGCTCAACAAACCCCATCTAGAAAAACGCATTTAATGACGATTGATTCTAACCTCACATGCCAGGGCATTGGACAATGCACCATAAAACGCATAATCTTTGCGGTTCCGCTCATCGTTACAAAGAAGCGGGGCAAGCACAACTAAACCAAATAGACTAGAGGGTAGCGGGCGATGAACACGGCATTTGAAGAAAAAGCACGTTTCAATATGATCGAGCAGCAGATACGTCCGTGGGACGTGCTCGACCCTGAAACCCTGCAGCTGCTTGAAAATATTCCGCGTGAAGCCTTTGTCGCTGAATCACATCGCGCACTCGCCTATGCCGATATCGCTATTCCACTGGCACATGGCGAGGTGATGATGCACCCCATCGTCGAAGCGCGCATGTTGCAGGCGCTCGGCCTCAGCAAAAGTGATCGCGTGCTGGAGATCGGCACCGGCAGTGGTTACCTCACCTCAATGCTGGCAGCCGCAAGCAGCCATGTGACCTCAGTTGATATCCAGCCAGACTTCATCAGCGAAGCGGGCAAACGCCTCGCTGCGCATCATATAAAGAATGTCATCCTTGAATGTGGTGATGCTTCGCAGGGATGGCAAAGCAGTGAAGTGTTTGATGCGATCGTGATCACCGGCTCACTGCCAACACTGCCAAAGTGCTACGCCAACCTGCTTAACCGCGGCGGCCGCATCTTTGCCATCATCGGCCAGCCACCTGTGATGCACGCAACTCTGCTGCGTCGCACCGACGATGGCGACCTGACCAGCGAACAGTTGTTCGAAACCGAACTTCCTGCATTGATCAACGCCGACAAACCCTCTTCTTTTGTCTTCTAAGCCAAGCCTAAACAACAAACACAACCACGGTTAAATCAACTAAGATACTCGCCATGCAGAGAAAATTAGCCACTCAACTAGCCGCTTTGCTGCTGATCAGCAGCGCGCCGTTTATCAACACTAGCGCTGCGGCCTCCGGGCTGTTCGAGATCTACCAGCTGGCAATTGAAAACGATCCTCAATATCGCGGTGCTGAAGCAGCCTATTACGCCGCGCTTGAGACAAAAGCCCAGAGCCGTGCCCAGCTCTTACCGCTGATTAATCTGAGTGCCAACATCAGCAAAAATAAACAGGATACCATCAACTCCGGGGTTTTCGCCCTCGGCACACGCCGCTTCGCCAGCAGTGGCTATACATTATCGTTAAGCCAGCCGTTATTCAATTACGACTATTTTATTCAACTGCGCCAGAGCGACGCAACCATTGGCGAAGCGAAGGCCAATCTCTCAGCTGCACAGCAGGCATTAATGGTGCGCATTTCAGAACGCTATTTTGATGCACTGGCGGCACTCGACGGACTCGAGTTTGCGCGCGCCGAAAAACGTGCCATTGACCGCCAGCTAGAGCAGACGCGCCAACGCTTTGAAGTTGGCCTGATTGCAATCACCGGTGTACATGAAGCACAGGCCGCTTATGACCTCGTAACTGCGCAGGAAATTTTCGCCGACAATCTGCTGGCCAGTCAGTATGAAGCCTTAGCCGAGATCACCGGCCGTTACCATAAAACATTGGCCGTGCTCTCTGCCGAAACACCACTGATCACCCCTAAGCCTGCCGACATCGGCAAATGGAGCGATACCGCGTTAAACCAGAACTTCCAACTGATCGCCGCTGAATTTGTCTACAACAAGGCGCGTGACGAAATCAAACGCCAACGTGCAGGTCACCTGCCAACACTCGAGCTTAACGCCAACCATATATACACGGATTCCAAGGGTGGCAACTTTGGCAATAACGAATCAAAAAACCAGGCCATAGAGTTGCGTCTCAACCTGCCACTCTTTCAAGGTGGCTCAACCAGCTCACGCACCCGCCAGGCACAGCGCCTCGCTGATCAATCGCGCGAAGGCTTTGAACAGCAACGTCGCGCTATCCTGCGCCAGGCACGCGATGCCTACCTGAGCGTACTAGCCGAGATCAATCGCGTCAAAGCGCTGGGGCAGGCTGTTGTTTCAGCGCAAAGCGCACTTGATGCAACCGAGGCAGGGCTTGAAGTGGGCACACGCACCACCGTTGATGTGCTCAATACAAGGCGCGAACTATTCCGCGCACAACGCGACCACGCCCGCTCCCGTTATGACTACATCCTGCACACGCTGCGTTTGAAGCAGGCGGCGGGTATTTTGGCCGCAGCTGATCTGGAGCGGATCAATAGCTGGCTTCAACCCAAACACGCGCCAGCCGAGCACGCTTCAGTAGCAGCCACTGCTAAACCACCGTTGGCCGATACCCCGGCCGCCCTCGATACTGAATAACGAATCGCGGCACCCGCCAACGCTGGCCATGTTAAAATCAGCACTGCTAAACCTAGATTCATCAGTTGACCGCTTGTATGTATCACTAAGCATTTGATGTTAGTGATAAAATATCTTATTAAGAAACTCATCCAATGGGTGATTACGCTACGACATGTATAGCACGTTTTTTAGCACGGCTGACGTCGTTGTGAATCGTTGCAATAGCCCGCTATTGCGTCTCATCACGCCTAACCATCCATGCTAAAAAACCCACTCTACATGCCGCCCAACTGATGAATTTAGGTTAAACAGATGCCAACACGATGACCAGCCAATTTGCCGATTTCCAGCTTAAACGTTTTCTCATGCCACGCTTCTGGCCAACTTGGCTCGGGCTCGGTGCGATGTGGCTTGCCGCACAACTGCCCTATTCCATCCAGCGGTGGCTCGGCAAACAGCTCGGCACGCTGGCATTTTATCTACTCAAAAACAGACGTCATGTGGCAGAGGTCAATGTGCGGCTCTGTTTTCCTGAATTATCCGCAGCCCAGCAGGCCCAACTGGTTAAAGAGACCTTTCACTCAGTTGGCGGCGGCATCATCGACGCCGGCTTTTCATGGTGGGGTAGCGATCACCGTCTGCATGCGCTGACACATGTCGAAGGAATAGCGCATGTCACCAAGGCCTTCAAGGAGAACAAAGGCATTCTGCTGCTCGGCGCACACTACACCTCATTGCTGATATGCGGCCGCTTGATGGCATTTAAAGTCCCCTTTAATGCCGTTGCCAAACGCGCGCACAACCCACTGTTCGATTCAGTACTGAATCACTATCGCCACAAACATTTTGCAGGGCTGATCAATCACACCAATATGCGCGGCATGTTAAAGGCACTCAAAAAAAATCAGGCCTGCTGGTATGCACCAGACCAGGACCTCGGTTATGAAAGCACCGTGTTCGCCCCCTTCATGGGCATACCTGCCGCCACTTTAACAGCGACAGCGCGCATTGCACGTGCCACCCACTGCGCCATCATCCCAATCGACTTTGAACGCCTGCCCGGCACACAGGGCTACCGGGTCAGATTCCGTGCACCGCTTGACAATTTCCCAACAGGTGATGATGTAGCAGACGCAGGCACCATTAATGCCGCGATTGAAGAGCAGGTGCGGCGCATCCCCAATCAATACCTGTGGATTCATCGCCGCTTTAAATCACAGCCAGACAGAATCAGTCCATATGAATAAAGCACGAGCAAGTGATGCATAAATCACCCGCGAATGACACATAGATTATGTGGCGCTACCATCTGCTATTAACCCTCTTTTCTATTCCCGCCATCCTCTTCACCGCATGGCAGGCGTGGCAGCAACGTGATATCCGTTTTCTACGCGAACGCCTCAGCTTTATTCGCCGCTATCACAAAGGAAGCATCTGGCTTCATGCCGCCTCAGTGGGTGAAGTGAATGCGGTGATGCCGTTGATTTACGCGCTGCGCGAACGCTACCCGGACAAGCACATCACACTCACCACCAGCACCCCGACCGGTGGTGAGGTGGCGCAAAAACAGCTGCCTGCAGGTGCAACACACTGCTACCTGCCAATCGATTTCAACTGGATGAGCCGACGCTTCATCGCCAAACTTCAGCCTTGTTGTGCGCTAATCATGGAGACTGAACTATGGCCGCATGTCTACCGGCACAGTGTCCGTCGCGGTGCGCCACTGCTGATCATCAACGGCCGCCTCTCAGAAAAAACCGTTGATGCACCGCAGTGGCTGCGCGCACTCTGTCCACATGTGCTGGCAAATGTTACCGCAATTCTCGCCCGCTCTGATAGCGACCGCGAGCGTTACATCTCACTCGGCGCGGCTGCCAGTCAAGTCAAAACCATCGGTAACATCAAACTGATCACACCCACCCATTCAAGCATTGAGCCAGTCTCACTCGGTCGGCCATTTGTACTCGCAGCATCGACCCATGATGATGAAGAGCTGCGCATCGCACGCCTGTGGCTCTCCATTGAACAACGCAACAAACGGCTGCTGATGATCGTACCGCGCCACCCCAAACGCAGCGCCGCGATTCAACAACAGCTGGCAGCGCTGAACTGCAACGTCGCGGTACGCAGCAACAACGATACAATCGATGAAACCACCGACATCTACCTCGCGGATACACTGGGCGAACTTCCTTCATTTATCGCCGCTGCCGATTTTGTCTTGATGGGCGGCAGCCTGGTACCAGTGGGTGGGCACAATATTTTAGAAGTGGCACAGCACGGTAAAGCAGTATTGTTTGGTCAACATATGGCAACATTCTACGACGAAGCAACACTATTCATCGATGCCAACGCCGGTATTCAGGTCAATAGCGATGAGATGCTACAGAACAGCATCGCCACCTTGCTGGCTAATCCAGCACAGGCCAGGCAGCTAGGGGAAAATGGCAAAAAATTAATCGCCGAGTGTGGGCATATCCTGCCAGACTATCTAGATGAAATCGAACGTCATTGTAAAATTAACAACCTTCTTTCGACAAATAAATGCAGGGTGGGTTAGCATTTTTTGCGCAACGCGCCAAGCGTTGCGAAGCAACACAATACCAGCATTCATCCTAGCGATTCTACCCGATTGAACCTGACCAGATCGAGGTTCAGAAATCGATGCCAAATATTTCTATGAGAATAACAACAGTAAATGCACTGATGATATGAATTCAGAAGTTAGAACAACTGGCAGGGCGAGAACTCAAGTTGTGGCCGCAGGAAAGATCTAACAAGGAGTAAGGAAGAGCCAAAAGGGTAACGCCCCCCCTTT
>QIHH01000177.1 GCA_003230195.1 Gammaproteobacteria bacterium | reverse complement strand
GGGATGGTGTTGTTGACCGTCAGGATCAATGTCTGACAACGCCACTGGGCAGCAAAGTGGACGCCACCGGTTGCCCACCAGATGGTGACCAGGATGGCGTCGTCGATAGCCTAGATGCATGTCCGAATACACCACTCGGCGTTGCGGTAGATGTAATGGGATGCGCCTTGGATCGTGATAATGACGGTATCCTAGATAGCCAGGATGAATGCCTTGATTCCGCAGTAGATGCAATGGTCGATAATAGCGGCTGTGTATTAGCGGCCGTGACCATCCTGAAAGGGGTGCAATTTGAGATTGACTCAGCACAGCTCATAGATCAATCGAAGCACGTACTTGATGGGGTGGTAGATATCTTGAAACGTTACCCGCAGATAGTGGTCGAAGTAGCGGGCTACACTGATAACCAAGGAGCTAAGCAGTATAATATACAGCTGTCAGAGCAAAGAGCGAAGTCGGTCGTCAGCTACCTGCTCTCAATGGGCGTGAATGGGCAAAGTATGATGGCAAGGGGTTACGGCCCAGCTCATCCGGTAGCAGGTAACTCCACTGCGGCAGGTCGTGCAGAAAACCGTCGTGTTGAGCTGCATATTCTTGCCTACTTACAATCAAGTGGCGGCAGGTAATTTTTGAACTGTTAATGATGGTGCCCGAGTCATGCACCATCGGTTCAGAACAAAGTTATGCTGCTCTGAATCATGCCGGGCTATGAAAGTGAATTGTACTTTCCTGTTGGCATTTTCAGTGTTGCCATCAGCCCTGATAGCTCAGCTAGATAAAGCGCTCCACCGAAAAGCAGGAATGTATGGTTTCAGCGGATCGCGCCAGAAGTTTTTACCATTTATTCCACTTTTAGCCTGCCCGTTCACACCTGTGAAATTAAACAAGTGATTATGAGATGGATGGCGTACCAAATAGACATCGAAAATTAGCGCTCGTCGCCTCAGCTATTTGTTCAAACGAAACACCCCGCTGTTCTGCAATATGTTCCGCTACATGTTTAACGAGTGCGGGATGGTTTGGTTTACCGCGCTTCGGTACAGGGGTGAGGTACGGCGCATCTGTTTCAATTAATATACGATCCTCAGGCACCATTTTGGCAACTTCGCGTAGTTCGTCTGCATTACGAAACGTCACAATACCTGAAAATGAGATGTAGAAACCTAGCTCAAGACACTGCTGCGCCATCGCTAATGAGCCAGTAAAGCAGTGCATCACACCACCAATTTTATCAGCACCCTCTTCACGCATAATGGCCAGAGTATCTGCTTCTGCTTCTCGTGTATGAATGATTAACGGTTTACCTGTCGCGATTGCAGTACGGATATGTACTCTAAAACGCTCACGTTGCCATTCAAGGTCACCTTCATTATAGAAGTAATCAAGTCCGGTTTCACCGATGGCGATAATTTTGGGATCATCTGACAATTGAATCAACCGCTCAACAGATGGCTCTTCACCATCATCACTTGGGTGCACGCCTATAGATGCAAATATATTTGAATAACAATGGGATATCTTAAGAACCTCAGGAAAGTTCTCAATATTGATTGAGACACATAACATCTGCTCAACACCATTTTCCTTTGCCAGAGCCATCACACCGTCCAGATCGGTACCGATTTTTTCGAGTGCAAGCCGATCTAGATGACAGTGTGAGTCAATCAGTGACATGGTAGGTTTCCCTGTTTTGATGATGAATTGAACGGTGTTTTGCAGCACTCGATTATAGCGTGCTGCGGCCTGAATGCCATCAGTGAAAAACCAGTTAAGCAATTTACATGGTATGAGTCATGCGCTCAGACTTTGCGGCTCCAGCAAGATAAGTTTCAATCTGGTTGCGAACGGCTTCACCATCTTTGTCAGTAAACTGCACTCCGATGCCTGCGATACGATTTCCTTGTGCTCCAATGGGATTAATCCAGGCAACACGCCCGACAACTGGCATTTTTTCTGTTTCGTTCATCAAAGTGAGCAACATGAAGATTTCATCACCAAGTTTGTAAGGTTTATTGGAAGGAATAAAGAGACCACCACCGAGCAAAAATGGCATATAAGCGGCATAGAGTGCCCCCTTGTCTTTTATTGCGAGAGATAAAATCCCTTGTCTTGATTTCTTCTCTTCAGCCATTGTCTACGCTAATCCGTTCCTGTTTTAACCTAGTTTGTTAAGGCTTCAGCGCCGCGGTGTCCAGCCAATCAACACCCCTTCTAATAAGAGTTCAGCATTGAGAGAGGGATTATCCTCCAGTCTAAGCGCCTCACTGACCTGGTCCAGCCTTTTGTAGAGCAATGAAAGCTCAATTTTGGCTGCAATCTTACTCAGGCGTGGTGCAATATCGGTATTTGTAAGGTATGGTGCTTGATTTACCACCTTCATGCGTACCATATCGACCAGCCATCCATATACCCAATATAACGATTCTTTTTTCCCTAACTTTAGCCATTTCTTAGCAATTTCAATTGGATCACAACGCCCTGCCACAATTTGTTCAAGGTCATCGAGCATTTCAGTGCGTTGATTAAGGCCCCCTTGCGCAACCATCTCAGCCGCACGAAGCGGTGCACCATCAGCCAGTTCAAGGGCTATGTTGGCGATATTGGCATCCAGCTCTGGCTGTTGGGTCTTTAACCAGGCCAGTGCAATATCCTGTGCTGGTTTTCCAAAGCTAATGAGTTGGCAGCGGCTACGGATAGTAGCGGTAAGCGCTGATGGCCGATCACTCATCAACAGCATCAAGGTATTGGCAGGAGGCTCTTCGAGCGTTTTTAACAGACTATTGGCCGCATTAACGTTCATTGCATCTGCCGGAGAGATCAGCACCACCTGGTAACCGCCACACAGTGCGGTGAGTGACAGATAGTGGGTTAATTCACGTATCTGGTCGACACTGATAACGCTTTTATCTTCTGGTGGTTGTATCACCTTTAAATCAGGATGAGTGCCAGCTAAGATCAGGCGACACCCTTTACACTGACCACAGGGTTCGGGCTGATCCTCGGTACAGAGTAGTCGTGCTGCAAGTTGCAGTGCTAAACGCTGTTTGCCGACGCCACGTCGCCCAGTCAACAGCAGCGCATGGGGCAGGTTATCCTGAGCAATACGAGACAGCAGGTTATCCCACTGCGACTGATGCCATGGCAGTGCGGCACTCATCCGCGATGCTCCTCTAATATAAGCTGTAACACCCTTGCGATTTTCTGCTGCACGGCTTCCAGTGTTCGTGATGCATCGATAATACGATAACGCTGCGGGCTCTTTTGTGCCTGTACGAGATAGGCGTTACGCACCTGCTCAAAAAAGGTCTGCTGCTCTTTCTCAAAGCGGTCTGCGGCTCCGCGTGCACCCGCTCGTGCTAGTCCAATCTCAACGGGTAGATCAAGCAGCACCGTAATATCAGGGCGTAGTGTACCCTGCACCCAGCTTTCAAGGGTGGCGATACGCTCATTAGATATGCCGCGTCCTCCGCCCTGGTAGGCATACGTGGCATCGGTAAAACGGTCACACAACACCCACTGCCCTTGATTAAGCGCCGGTTGAATCACTTGCTCAATATGTTGCGCACGCGCGGCAAACATCAACAGCAGCTCTGCATCTGAACTCATACCGGTGTGACGGTGATCGAGCAGCAGTTCACGCACCTCTTCACCTAATGGGGTGCCTCCCGGTTCACGAGTCACCACAACCTCGATGCCAGCCTTTTGTAAGGTCTCTTGAATAAAGGCAATATTGCTGCTTTTACCAACCCCTTCAGTCCCTTCAACGGTGATAAAACGGCCACGTGGTAATTTTATGTTCATATATTTATGCGACTCATACACGTTAAGCTTAGCGCTTTTTTAACTGATACTTTCTAACTGCTACATTGTGTTCCTCATTGGTCTCTGAGAACTTATGGGTGCCGTCACCACGTGAGACAAAATAGAGGGTCTTGCCTAGAGCAGGATGGAGCGCGGCATAGATCGAGTCACCACCTGGCAGCGCGATCGGTGTTGGCGGCAGCCCTTTTATTTTATAGGTATTATAAGGGTTCATCGCTCTCAGGTCACGCTTGCGAATATTGCCATCAAAGCTTTCCCCTAATCCATAAATAACAGTGGGGTCGGTCTGCAGCCGCATCCGTTTATTCAGTCGGCGCACAAAAACCCCCGCAATCTGTTCACGTTCTTCTGGCGCGGCAGTCTCTTTTTCAATAATCGATGCCATGATCAACGCTTCATAGCTATTTTTATAGGGTAAATTGGGCGTGCGGCTTTGCCATTCATCATCCAGACGTTGCTGCATCTGTTTAAAGGCGCGCTGTAGCACCGCCACATCAGTCGTATTATTGGTGAAATGATAGGTGTCTGGATAAAACATCCCTTCTGGGTGCTTTCCTGGTAGTTGCAGACGTGTCATGAGCACCTCGTTATCCAGTAACTTTCCATTACCATCAAGTAGTGTCTTTTTGATTTTATCGTGTTGATGCAGCGCCTTAATCATCTGACGAAAGGTCCACCCTTCAGGGATGGTTAAGCTGTAATCAATCACCTTGCCAGAGACAAACAGTGCCAGTAACTGCCCCGGTGTCATCTGCGGTGAAATCGCATATTCCCCTGCCTTGATTTTATCGGCCTGCCCTTTCCACCTAGCGAACCAGACCCAGTAACGAGGGTGATCCATCAATCCTTGTTGCTGCAGTTCATTGGCGACGGATGAGAGGTTAGCACCCTGTTTAACGGTGTAACTCAAGGGGGCAAAGGTCGTGTTTGAAAGAGAGCCACGGTTAAATGTCTGGAATTCAAGTGCAAACCAGCCACCAACAAAGCTGACGAGCAGCAGCACAAAGCCGATTAATTTTCCAATTACATTCATCATCGTCAGGTTGTTATCGTTATTAAGCGTTGCTCGCTAAGTGTATGGATCAAGTCTTGTGTGATTTTAGCCTGTTGATAGGTTATATCATCAAGCGTGCGTAGCGGCCATAGGCCAATGATGCTATTGGTGACAAAGCAGGCTGAGGCAGCCTTTAAGCGCGTGAGCGAGATGCTCTCGATACGGGTTGTGATATTTAGCTGAGCCGCTAATACCAATACCGTTTCTCGCATCACACCATTGATACCGCATTCATTCAGTTCGGGGGTGATAAGTGTGTCGCCTTCGATGATAAAAAGATTACTCATTGTTCCCTCTATTACATTGCCATGACTGTCTAACATCAACCCTTCGTGAACATCACTGCCTTGCCACTCATTGCGTGCCAACACCTGCTCCAGACGATTGAGATGTTTAATCCCGGCTAGTGTGGAATGACTCGCGAGGCGCGTATCACAGACCATCGCGGTGATACCGTGCTGATAGTGTCTGCGCGGATAATCTGGCCACGGATGCACAGAGAGCAGGCGTGTCGCTGCAACGGTTTCTGGGAAGCGATAACCACGCCCACCGCTCCCTCGCGTTATGATGATCTTCAGGATGGCTTTTTCACTTGCGGCACAGAGTTGCCGTGCCTCCTGTAATAACAGCTCGCCATCAGGTGGTGGTAACTGTAGCACTTCACACCCTGTGGCGAGACGCGCTATGTGCGCGCCCCATAATTGTGGTTCACCATCGACCACCGCAATGGTTTCAAACAGACCATCACCATATTGCAGGCCACGGTCACTGGCATGTAACAGCTCTGTCGCGATGCCGTTAATCAGCATCATTCACACCCAGCGCACACAGCAAGCCACGTGCTTTAATACGTGTCTCAATCAGTTCTGCAGCGGCATTGGAATCTGCAACAATGCCAGCGCCAGCACGCAGGCTAAGTGTCCGACCTTCTGTGACGATGGTTCGAATCAAAATATTGAGATCCATATTGCCGTCACGGTTAAGGTAGCCCATCGCACCAGTATAAGGGCCACGGGTAGTCTGCTCCAATTCCGCAATAATTTCCATACAGCGTACTTTAGGGCAACCGGTAATCGTGCCGCCCGGAAATAGCGCGCGGATGATTTCACCTGGCGTCACCGCCTGGCGTTTGCTACCACGCACATTGGAGACGATATGATGCACATGTGCATAAGATTCAAGCACCATAAATTCATCCACTTCAATGGTACCGGGCTCACACACACGCCCAAGGTCATTGCGTTCAAGGTCGATCAGCATAATATGTTCTGCACGTTCTTTAGGGTGCTGCAGCAATGTTGCAGAGAGCGCCTGGTCATCACTATCATTACTTGCACGTGGGCGCGTTCCAGCAATTGGGCGTGTCGATAGCTGTCCATCGTTCAGATCGACCAGTCGCTCGGGCGATGAACTAATCACCGCAGTATCCTGGTAACAGGCAAGGCCTGCGAAAGGAGCTGGATTGTGTTGACATAGTTTGCGATAAATATCAGTAACCGAGATACCAGCAACAATATCACCGCGCCATTCACGTGATAAATTAACCTGAAACACATCGCCATCAATAATATACTGCTTAACCTTGTCGACAGCATTCAGGTAACGTGATGGCTCATCTTCAATAAGCGCTGTCACAAAAGGCATATCTGCTATTTGCATCTCTGATGGTGTTAATGCCTCGACATCTTGCTGCATCACATCCAGCAGTTCAGCATGGCCACTCTCAGCAATTAGCCAATTTTTGTTGTGATGGTGGTCTCTGATGATCGCCGCCGGAATACGCGTCGCATAGGCAATTGGCAATTGTTTTACAAAGCCCTCCATCGGCAGCTTTAAATTTGGCTCCACCTGTGAAGCCAGTTCATAACTCAGGTAAAGAAACCAGCCGCCATAAAAAGGGAGTTCAAGTGTGTGGTCACACTCACAGGCTTCTTGTTGCCACCAAACATCGAGTTGCTTTAGAAAATCATGATCAGCCAGCGCCTGCTCGTCTTGTTGCAATGTGCCATTTAGCTGTAGTGCTAATGTTTCACCGGGATGCGAAAATAGAATATCGAAGCGAGCTTGAATGGGACCCGCGGCAACACTTTGCAACAGATAGGGGTAACGATCAGGATGAGCCTGATGGAGTGCAATTAAATCCGGCGCCGCTGTACATTCTCTGTACTTAACGGCGTTGTCATCACGGCTGCTACGATTTTTTTTATTCACCATAGTATTATTTTAGTATGGTGGACTGCGTTGATGCAGCCGGACATTGAATTAAACTTTTTTGAAGATCAACGTACTGTTAGTGCCACCAAAACCGAACGAGTTAGACATTGCGATATCAATCTGCATTTCACGTGCGGTCTTCGGTACAAAATCAAGATCACACTCAGGGTCTGGTGTCTCAAGATTAATCGTGGGTGGTGCAATCTGATCATAGATTGCAAGAGCCGAGAAGATCGCCTCAATGCCACCGGCTGCACCCAATAGATGGCCAGTCATTGATTTGGTTGAGCTAACAGCAAGTTTGTTAGCATGATCACCAAAGGCGGTTTTAACCGCACTGGTTTCAGCCTTATCACCTGCTGGTGTGGAGGTACCGTGAGCATTGATGTAATCAACCTCTTCAGGATTGATACCAGCATTACGCATCGCATTCTGCATGCAGCGTTGTGCCCCTTCACCGCCTTCTGATGGTGAGGTCATATGGTACGCATCACCGCTCATACCATAACCAATCACTTCGGCATAGATCCTAGCACCACGCGCCTTAGCATGTTCATACGCTTCCAGTGTGACAACACCAGCACCATCACTCAATACAAAGCCATCGCGATTGAGATCCCATGGACGACTGGCTCCTGCAGGATCATCGTTATTGGTAGAAAGGGCGCGTGCCGCACAGAAACCACCCAGCCCTGTCGGTGACGTTGCCATCTCAGCACCACCCGCTACCATCACATCGGCATCACCATACTCGATAATGCGCGCAGCATCACCAATACTATGAGTGCCGGTTGAGCAAGCGGTTACGATCGCAAGATTCGGTCCTTGCAGACCATGCATAATCGACAGATTTCCTGAGATCATATTGATAATATTGCTTGGTACAAAGAATGGTGAGATGCGACGAGGCCCACTCTTCTGAAAGGTGTCGTAACCCTTTTCGATACCAGAAACACCCCCGATACCAGAACCGATCGAAACACCAATACGGTGGGCATTTTCGTCAGTCACTTCTAAACCAGAATCGATAAATGCCTGGTGCCCCGCCGCCACTCCGTAGTGCATGAATGGATCCATCTTCTTGGCTTGTTTAGCGGTCATATATGCAGTGATATCAAAATCCCAGACAGAGCCACCAAAGCGAGTACTGAAGCGCTCAACATCAAAATGGTTTAGCGCGCGAATGCCACTTTTACCCGCCAAAATATTTGCCCATGAATCGGATACATTTAAGCCAACTGGACAAACCATACCCAGCCCTGTGATTACGACACGACGTTTCTCAGCCATCCTATCTTCACTCCGATCATTACTTTAAGAATTTAACACACACTTTCTCTTGAACCCCTGAAATACAAAAGGCCGGTTCCACCAAAAGGTGGAATACGGCCCTGAGCATACAGATCGATTAGCTATTGTTAGCGTTAATGTAATCGACAGCCTGCTTTACGGTGGTGATCTTCTCTGCTTCGTCATCAGGGATTTCACACTCGAATTCTTCTTCAAGCGCCATCACTAGCTCAACGGTATCGAGCGAATCGGCACCCAGATCATCCACAAAAGATGCTTCGCTGGTAACTTCATCTTCCTTAACACCTAGCTGTTCAACAACAATTTTGCTGACGCGTTCTTCAACAGTACTCATGACAAATTTTCCTCCCAGGAAAT
>QIHH01000094.1 GCA_003230195.1 Gammaproteobacteria bacterium | reverse complement strand
AGATGCTCTATGAAGCGCTACTCGAAAATTTGCTACCGCACCTTGCGGCACTACAGGCAACTGCCGAGGCACTGGCAGAACTCGACACGCTTGCTAACCTTGCCGAGCGCGCACTGTCACTCAACCTGACCGCACCAGAGTTCAGTAACAGCCCAGGACTGATCATCAAAGGTGGTCGTCATTTAGTGGTCGAGCAGGTACTCGACACCCCGTTTGTAGCCAACGATGTGCAGTTCGATGACGAACGTCGGATGTTAATTATTACCGGCCCCAACATGGGTGGTAAATCGACCTACATGCGCCAGACGGCGCTGATCGCTATCCTCGCCTCAATCGGCAGTTTTGTACCCGCCGAACGCGCCGTGGTTGGCCCGCTTGATCGCATCTTCACCCGCATCGGTGCCTCGGATGAACTCGCCAGCGGGCGCTCAACCTTTATGGTCGAGATGACCGAAACTGCCAATATTCTGCACAACGCCACCGAGAATAGCCTTATTTTGATGGATGAAATCGGTCGTGGCACCAGCACCTTTGACGGCCTTTCGCTGGCATGGGCCTGCGCCGACTACCTAGCACAAAATCTACGTGCCTTTACCCTCTTTGCAACCCACTACTTTGAGCTCACCACACTACCGGAAAACAACCCGACCAGCGCCAACGTCCATCTCGATGCGGTTGAACATGGCGACACCATCGTTTTCCTGCACGCCGTTAAAGAGGGACCCGCCAATCAGAGTTACGGGCTACAGGTCGCGGCCCTCGCTGGCATCCCACGCTCAGTGATCGAACAGGCACGTGAACGACTGATATTGCTTGAAAATGAGGCCGCTGATCAGCAGCCACCGAGTATCCCGGCCGATTCAAAAGGCAATACAACCGCCGCACAGCAATTTTCACTGTTTCAGCCATCGGTGAATCATCCGCTGCTGGAAATGGTTGAAACGCTCGATCCGGACGATTTAACCCCTCGGCAAGCGCATGAAATGCTCTACCAGTTCAAATCACTATTAAAAAATGCCAACCAAGTCTGAAAAAAGCACGATAAATCCTATATAATGCGCAGCTGATTCGGCATGCCGAATCATTTTCAATGCAACAAACACATAATAATTAAGTTTAAGGTACGGAGAATTCCATGACATTTGTTGTGACCGATAACTGCATCAAGTGCAAATACACCGACTGCGTCGAGGTTTGCCCGGTAGATTGCTTTCATGTAGGCCCTAATTTCCTAGTAATTGACCCGGAAGAGTGTATCGATTGCACCCTGTGTGAACCTGAATGCCCAGCCGAAGCGATCTATGCCGAGGATGACCTGCCTGATGATCAAGCCCATTTCACCGAGCTCAATGCGGAGCTAACCAAAGTCTGGCCAGTGATCAGCGAGATCATTGATGCACCAGAAGATGCCGATGAGTGGCTCGGCGTAAAAGACAAGCTTGAGCACCTTGAACGATAAGCGAACCGACACCACTTCGCCGCGGAGCCAATCCGAGGCGGATATCAATCGCTCACCTAAACTTGCATCCGGTAACGCCGCAGCGGTTACGCTCTACCCTTACGCCGACAACCTGTTTACACAGCTCGCTTCCCAACTGCTGGCACAACACCTCTTCGACAGTGAATCGGCAACGGCACCACGCCAACCCGGCGACCTCACTCACTGCATTGTCTTGCTGCCGACACTCAACGCGATCGCGCCGCTACGCCACCAGTTACTAAAACAGGCCAATGCACTCGGCATACCGGCGCTGCTCGGACCAACGATCAACACCTTGCGCGGCTGGGTTGAAGCCACCACACCGGCTAGTCGCGAACGGCTGAGCGCCCAGGGCTGTGAGTTGATGCTAGTCGAAGCACTCGAAAAATTCCCGAATCTATTTGGCAGCAGTAGCCCTTGGTCGTTAAGCGAATCATTGATCAAACTCTTTGATGAACTCACCTATCACCACATCACCCTGCCCGATGATACCGAATCCTTTATCAAACAGCTCGAACAAGCCTATAGTAGTGATGACAACCCCGCTACCGAGATCAGCGCACTGTCACGCGAGGCCTACCTAGTA
Organism: Gammaproteobacteria bacterium; assembly: GCA_003230195.1. Lineage (GTDB taxonomy): Bacteria > Pseudomonadota > Gammaproteobacteria > SZUA-140 > SZUA-140 > SZUA-76. Next base: position 6,724 of record QIHH01000094.1, on the reverse strand, counting down.
CATACCCTGTGGCAGGCGTGGCATCAACAACAGCGTGAAGAGTCGGTGATTGACCCACAAAGTGATTACATCGAGCGCCTATCAATCAATCTGGCAAGCATTACGCAACAGACACAACTCTATGTCGCAGGTTACTACCAACTGATCCCTGCAGAAAAAAAATGGCTTAATACATTAATTGAACGCAGCCAGTTACAACTGGTACTACAGGGCAATAACAATACCACCGTGGCGGCGGATGACTACCACCCCGATGCGGTGATTCATTCACTATTACATGACCTGCCCGCAGTCGCGCGTAGTGACAAACCTCAAAACGATTACAGTGCACTACTGGATCAGGTCTACCCTCCGTTAGCCAAAAACCTGCAAAACTGCCACACAGTGCCACTCGCAGAACGTGCCACAACCTTTGCACAGCAACACCCCATCAGCCCCTGCAACGAGTCGATCCATTGCTACCAGGCAGGTAGTGCAGAACAGGAAGCCGTGGCGGTGGCAACCCAGCTACGAGAGTGGCTACACAGCGGCAAGAAACAGATCGCAGTGGTAACGGAAGACCGACGTCTTGCACGTCGCTTACGTGCACTGCTTGAGCGTGAATCAATCACGCTGAAAGATCACTCAGGCTGGGCACTATCAACCACTCGCGCGGCGGCAACGATGGAGCGCTGGCTAGAGACGGTCGAAGAAGATTTCGACCAGCAACCCCTGCTCGATGCACTCAAATCCCCTTTTGTCTTTGCAGCACAACCGCGCGAGTCCTTCAATAAAACCATCTACCGCTTTGAGCAGGATATCGTACTCCACGAAAACATTGCGCGCGGCATGTCGCGCTATCGCAATGCGATTGAAGTGCGTCAACGTCGCCTGCCGTGGAGCAATGTCGAAACCGCCTCGGTGCATGCACTACTTAATAGCCTTGAAGCCGCCGCCGCACCACTACTGAATTTTATCGATAACCAATCACATTCGCCAACCGCAATGCTTGATGCGTTGCAACAAAGCTTGAGCAGCATTGGCATCTGGCAGGCCTATAGCAATGACCTCGCTGGTGAGGCGATCATCACCGAGATCAATGCGATGCACCACGCAATCAAAGAGCGCAGCCTTAAGATCAACTGGACTGAGTTTCGTACCTGGCTCGGACGAGCACTTGAACGCGCCAATTTCGCTGCGCAGGAAAATGGACAGATTCAACTGCTCACGCTGGAACAGAGCAACCTGCAACAGTACGATGCCATTGTGATTGCCGGGATCACACAGGAACACTTTCCCGGACAAAAAGAGAGCTCACCCTTTTTTAATGACAGCGTGCGCCATGCCCTTGGCATACCACCTGCCAGTCAGATACTGGCCACCCGCTTTTATCACTTTCGACGTCTACTTGAAGCAGCACCGAATTTCCTGCTCAGCTGGTATTCTGATGAAGGATCAGATATTTCAACGCCATCACCGTGGCTTGAACTGCTACAGAGTTTTCATCAACTCGCCTATGGTGAAGCGCTGCATGATGGCGGGCTGGCACAACGACTGGTCGCCGACAAACAGCAACAAGCAGCACAATCGATTGAAGGCCTTCATGCATCACCTGCGCCCGCCGCAACAGTACCGCATGAATTGATACCGAAAAGTATCTCTGCCAGTAGCTATCAAAAACTGATCGATTGCCCCTATCAATTTTACCTCAGCTACTGCCTCAATCTGCGCGCTGCCGATGAAATACGCGAAGCGCTGCAGAAGTCAGACTACGGCGAGCATGTGCATCACATTCTGCAACTGTTTCATGACCCCCAAGGAAAAGAGACCTTTCAACTAGCGGTGAATAGCGACAACCGCGATGCCGCCATCGAACACCTGAATGCAATCTCGCAACGCATCTTTAAACAGGATCTCGAAGATAACTATCTGCATCGCGGCTGGCTACAACAGTGGCTTGCAATTGTACCGAATTATATCGACTGGCAGATTGAACGCGCACAAACATGGCAAGTCAGTGCGGTCGAAAAACAAGCCAAACTCGAAATGCTTGACCCACTGTTTGATATCAAAGGCAGACTTGACCGTGTCGACAGTTCCGCCGAAGAAACAAGCGTCGTCGATTACAAAACAGGCAAGCCCGCAAGGCTAAAAGAGATTGAAGCAGGCGAAGCAGTACAACTCCCCTTCTATGCACTGCTATCAGACCCAGCACCTCATCGCGTAGAGTACCTCGCACTCGCCAAAGAGAAAGTAAAAACCGACGGCCTATTAGAAGGCGAACAACTTGCCTCGCTCGCCGAACAAAATCGCCTGCGCCTCAAACAGCTCATGACAGCAATCCACGAAGGTAAACCACTCCCGGCATGGGGCGACGAAACCACCTGCAGCTATTGCGACATGCAAGGACTTTGTAGAAAGCAGGCGTGGACGGACGACTACAAAAGCCAATAACCTTCACCAACCACAGCCCTCATTAACAACCCCTAATTAAATGTAGCCTGGATTAAGCTTCCAGCGCAACCTGGGCTACTTGCTCAAGCACCCAACTCTGCTACTCTAGCGGTCTCTGGATTCCGGCGGATTCCGGCCTCCGCCGGAATGACGGGTATTTGGGTCTGAACCAATCCCCGGCAGGTATTAAAGTTAAACGGGCTGTTTTATTCAACACTCGCAGACACCATAACCTAAATCAAAAACCTCCCGCTACGAACTGAGCTTCCAACAACACCAGCGCAGTGACCTCGCCGAATTTTTTAATTATAACGCGCCAGCGTTTACGCTATAATATTTTCTAAATAAACTTAAAGATGCAAAAACCAATCTCATGAACCAGCTCAAACGCGGCGATATTCTAAGTAACGTGGGCAATGCCTATTTTACCCGGGGTAACGAGTATTACAATCAGGGGCGAGTGACATCGCTGCAAGTCGAGCAACAAGAAAAAGACTGTATTGAATTTACCAGTAAAGTCAAAGGCAGCGGCAATCGATTCTATACGCAAGAAACGATCATTCACTGGAATGATAGTTATACCAATATCGAAGGCTTCTGTAGCTGCCCTGTCGAATACAACTGCAAACATGTGGCTGCCGTCTGTTTACAGTACCAGTCGACGCGTCCGGCAGTCAAAAAACCACCCGTGAATGAATGTTTCTCCTGGATTGACGAATTCAATAATGCGAGTAACAGGCAAACAGATATACCTGCGGCTAATCCTGATTTTATCCTTTACCTGCTGCAACCTTCCACCCATATTGGCAAGCTCGCAATAGAATTTCGGATTACTCGCCACCTAAAAAAAGGTGGTTTTGGTAAAGGACGCAGTGGCAACCTGGAAAACATCGCCAATAGTTTTTATACGTCCGCCTATGTTCAGCCAATTGACCAGGAAATAGGGAACCTGCTCAAAGTCAGCAATGAGCATTTCTGGCGCGGCATTTTGCTCCACGGCGATTTAGGTTTTTTAGCGCTCAAAAAGATGATTGAAACTGGCCGCTGTTACTGGCGTAATACCAATGCACAGCCACTTCAGTTAAGTGATGCACGCTCACTTAACATAACATGGCAAGCAGACAACCCCACAGAGACCAGCCTCAAACTGACCATCGAACCAGACGGCATTCTGTTGTTAACAGATCCGCCCTGCTACCTTGCCGCCGATACGCATACCGTAGGGCCGCTAACCAATGCACACTATTCCCTCGCTCAACTGGAACAGCTGCTAGATGCGCCCACTGTACCCACAGACTTAATCGATGAGTTTAGCCACCGCCTGGCACAAAAAATCCCCAGCACACTGTTGCATCCTCCCAAAAAAGTAGATGTCGAAGAGATCAGTGGAGAACGACCAACCCCTTGTCTGATTTTATCCAGCAGAGATTCTGACAACCGCTACCACGTCATGGGCATTCGTTTTACTTATGGTGAGCATCAACTCTCTTATTCATCTGAGCAGCATTACACCACCACCCGCAATAACAAAACGACACACATATGGCGAGACCTAGCAGCAGAACAGAAGGCGATTGATCATTTAGAATCACTCGGCTTCAGGGGGATGATTGATCATAACCAGACAGATCTTGTCTTTCTCAGCGTCAATCCAGACAGCGGCATTGAGGATGCAAGCCGCTGGCACCACTTTCTCAACGAATCACTGCCAGCACTCGAACAACAAGGATGGCAGATTAGCTACGACAGTGACTTTAAGATGGTCTTTCACGATGTAGAGCACTGGGGTGTTGATATCGATGAGGATGGCAGCGACTGGTTTGATCTTCGCTTTGATATCGAAATCAATGAGCAACCGCTCGCATTATTACCACTTATTTCACAAGTACTCACCCATTACGATCCAGAAAATCTCCCCGAGACACTCACTTTAGACCTCGGTAGCAGCCAATACGTGAATATCCCCAGCGAACAGTTAAAACCCGTGCTTAACACACTATACGAACTCTACGATAGCAACAGCTTACAAGATAACGGCTCACTACGCCTTTCTCGTTTTGATGCCGCTCGCCTGAGTGAGCTGGACTCTCATAGCACCACCAACCTTCAGTGGCGTGGTGGTGAGTCACTGCGAAAACTCGGGCAACAGCTTAAAGACTTCAACGGTATTACTACTGTCACACCACCCAGAGGACTCAAGGTTACCCTTCGCGACTACCAGCAACAGGGTCTTAACTGGCTCCAGTTTCTGCGCGAGTATGGCTTTGGCGGCATCCTTGCAGATGACATGGGGCTTGGCAAAACCGTTCAAACACTAGCCTATTTACTATTGGAAAAAGAACAGGGCCGTTTAGACAAGCCTTGCCTGATCATCGCACCCACCAGCCTCATGAGTAACTGGCGACGTGAAACAGAACAGTTTGCACCAGCGCTAAAAGTACTGGTATTACAGGGCCCAGAACGCCACCAACGCTTTAAACACATCGCAAACTATGACCTCATACTGAGCACTTATCCACTACTTGCCCGTGACCAGGAAATTCTGTTAACGCATCACTATCACGCATTAATCTTAGATGAAGCTCAGATGATAAAAAACCCAAAGGCTAAAGCTGCACTGGTGATTCGGAAAATAAAAACCAACCATCGCCTCTGCTTAACGGGTACCCCAATGGAAAACCACTTAGGAGAACTCTGGGCGCTATTTGATTTTCTAATGCCTGGCTTTCTTGGTGATGCACGCCAGTTTAATGCGCTATTTCGTACTCCTATCGAAAAAAATGGTGATGATGAACGACGTCAACAACTGGTACAAAGGATCACACCATTTATGCTTCGCCGTACCAAGTCCGAAGTCATCACAGAGCTACCTGATAAAACCGAAATCATCAGCACCGTTACACTAGACAAAAAACAGGCCGCTTTATACGAAAGTATTCGTATCTCCATGGAAAAAAAGGTACGCGAAGCAATTTCAAACAAAGGGCTGGCACGCAGTCACATCACCATTCTCGATGCCCTGCTCAAACTACGCCAAGTGTGTTGTGATCCGCGATTATTGTCCCTCACCCAGGCACGTGCAGTAAAAGAGTCCGCAAAGCTCGAATTGCTGATGCAACTGGTCCCTGAAATGGTTGAAGAAGGCCGACGTATTTTACTGTTTTCACAATTCACTACAATGCTAGGACACATCGAAACAGAGTTAAACAACCATAACATCAGCTACAGCAAACTCACCGGCCAAACCCGCAACCGAGACGCCGCCATCGAGAAATTTAAATCAGGCAAGGCAGATGTCTTCCTGATCAGCCTCAAAGCCGGCGGCGTAGGGTTAAACCTGACCGAGGCCGACACTGTAATTCACTATGATCCCTGGTGGAATCCCGCCGCAGAAAATCAAGCCACAGACCGCGCACACCGCATCGGCCAGGACAAAGCGGTATTTGTCTACAAACTAATCACGGAAAATAGCGTAGAAGAAAAGATCATCGCCATGCAGGCGAAAAAACAGGCCCTAGCACAAGGCGTATACAGCAAAGAAGCACAGGCCAAAGAAGAAAAACTAACCGCAGATGACTTGCAACAGCTGTTTGCGCCACTATCATAGATAGCGAGCAAGACCAGTTTCGTTGAATTCCTTCACTCCGTGCATCTTTCACCTCATCTAAAACACCTACTGTTGGTGCCAGAGAACAAATCCCTGCTCGTGCAAAGGTCTCTCTAAACAAATACGTTGCAGAAAAGCCACTTGGCACCGATAATAACCCTAAATGGCAAAAAATAATTGAGTGGCCCTTTATGAGTAAAGCAGAGAAAAAAATATTTACACCACACCCTCCCTCTTCTTCTGCCAGCCCGGCAACCCGACAATACATCGGCCGCAGTCTGGGAGTAAAAACAACCTCGCAAAGAGGGTTTATTAGCCTTATACGCTCAGGTTTTGATGTTAATGTGATAAATACACTTTCAAAAAACATTGGCTTGCCTGAAAAAACGCTAATCCAATATGCGGCCATCACACCTAGAACGTTATCTCGACGCAAAGACCAAGGGAAACTACACACAGATGAATCAGACCGTATTGCTCGAATTGGCCTGCTTTTAGATGAAGCAATTGACCTGTTCAAAGGTGACAGTCTTAAGGCCTCGGAATGGGTAAAGTCTCCGAAAAAAGCACTCGGAGGCTCATCACCGCTAGAGTACATCGATACCGAAGTGGGCTTTCAAGAAGTTCAAGACCTGATTGGGCGAATAAAACACGGCGTATTCAGCTAACGAATGAAATGTTACA
>QIHH01000233.1 GCA_003230195.1 Gammaproteobacteria bacterium | reverse complement strand
TGGAAGGTGACTCGGCGGGTGGTTCTGCCAAACAGGCCAGAGACCGTAGCTTTCAGGCGATTATGCCGTTGCGTGGTAAAATCCTGAATACTTGGGAAGTCGACTCGCAAGAAGTACTCGGTTCTCAGGAAGTACATGATGTCTCGGTTGCGATTGGTGTCGAACCGGGTTCCGCTGAGCTTAAAGGATTGCGTTACGGAAAAGTTTGCATCTTAGCGGATGCGGATTCCGATGGGCTGCATATTGCTACCTTGCTTTGCGCGCTATTTTTAAGGCACTTTCGTCCATTGGTCGCCGCAGGGCATGTCTATGTCGCGATGCCACCACTCTATCGAATCGATGTCGGTAAGCATGTTTTTTACGCACTCGATGATGACGAGCAACGCGGTATATTAAGCCGCATCGAAGCCGAAAAACTGAAAGGGAAAATCAACGTACAACGCTTTAAAGGGCTGGGTGAAATGAACCCCCTGCAACTGCGTGAAACCACGATTGATCCTGATACCCGCCGGCTGGTTCAGTTGGTACTGGATAGCGGTGATGATACTGACGAGATGATGGATATGTTGCTGGCCAAAAAGCGTGCCGCTGATCGACGTGATTGGTTGCAAAGCAAAGGCAATCTCGCCGAAGTGTAAATTAGCTCAGCAAACTCCCGCGCCCACTCTGGGGCGTGACATTACCCTTCTTAAGGGCATGTTGAAGGCGATATTTATCGCTTTTTTTATGTCTTAGTTTCTTACATATTGTAATTTTAATCATTAATTTCTTAGTGCGCGCTCTCTTTTGGCGCCATAAATATATAGCGAAGCTGGTTTATCGGTACCTTGTTAATCAGTATTTAATCAAAATTTTTTACTAAAGATTTGAATTGCTCAGGCGTTAATAACGTTACGTAGCACAATTTTATAATGAGTTTGGTGGATATCAGCCAGCAATGATGATTTCAAAATTTGAACGCTTATTAGGTCAATTTAAGTGGCGAACCAAGATTCTGGCGCTAACCGGGATACTGGTTCTTGGCTTAATTGGGATTGGTGCTGTTGGTGCCTATTCAATACTTCAACTTACCGCAGAAATTAATAAGGCCAATGCAGAGGCGATATCGGGTATGCGTACTGTTGAAGGGATGCAATTAGCATTACTGGAGATGGGTGTGGCGCAGGCTGAGGTAATTGCCCATGTTGACAGAAAAAAGATCCGTCTCGCGTCCATAAAGGCGATTAAAGCAGCCAGTACACTTGAAGAAAAAATCATCAATCTACGCGAGGTCTTGCCTGAAAGTGCCAGTGTCATTGAGCTGCAATCATTGGTGGCTGAGATAAATCCTAAACGTATGGAAATGATCAAATTGGCGCGTAAAAACCGAGACCTAGACGCAATCAAGGCACTGGATGTAATGAGGCCCCTGTTTGATCGTATTGAACAGTTATCAGCTGAAATTACGGCTGATCAGGATGTAGCGATTGCTCAGCAATTGGTTGATATTGGCACGGTTAGCAGGAGAACAATCTATGTGTTAATACTATTTGTGGTGGTTGGTGCGATTGTCAGTGTTGGGCTTAGCCTGTTACTGGTCCGGTTTGCCGTCAAACCAATGTTTGCGCTTGAGCAGGCAATGGAAGCGCTGTCTAACGGTGATCTACAGGTTAGACTTGAAAATGCAGGCGAGGATGAAGTGGGTAGTATTATTAAGGCCATGAACAGAACAGTTGCTGATCTGCACAGTATTATTGCCAAGGTACATGGTGGTACCTCGACCCTGCGTACTGAAGCGGATACGTTGGCTCAAGCGGCGAACGGTATTCACAGTGTCTCTTCTAAATTGCATAACAGTGTTACAGGAATCAAGGCCGATGCAGAAGTCGTTATGTCGACCACTAATTGGGCGGTAACTGAATTGGAGCAGGCTACGGTTAAGGCGCAAGAGAGTGCTGATGCATCAGAGAGGATCGCTGGCACGATTAATGAAGTGACCGTAAGTTTTGAGCGTTTTCAGACACATATGGAAAAAACCGCGCAGGTTACCCGTGAACTGTCAAACACGGCCGACACGATTACCGTGATTACCCAAACGATTCGTGATATTTCATCCCAGACTAATCTGCTGGCATTGAATGCCGCTATTGAGGCTGCTCGTGCTGGTGAGCAGGGGCGCGGTTTTGCGGTGGTGGCCGATGAAGTGCGTCAATTAGCATCGCGTACTGATGAAGCGACTTCAGAAATTTCCAGTCTTGTTGAATCGATTTCTAGCAGTGTTGATAATGCAGTGAGCATGCTCGAAGGTTCGGTGGCTGAATCGCGTGAAAATATCAAGCGTCTGACTACGGTATCAGAAGAGACTTCATTAAACCGTGATCAGGCAGTACAGTTGCGTAGCATTATGCACGAAGTAGTACGTATGATTGGCGAGCAAGAACATGCCATTGAGGGAATTAATGGCACGGTGAATTCACTGGTTGATTTAAGTAGAGAAGCAAGCGATCAGACACAGGTTCTACATGATCTGTCAGGTGGACTAAACAGTGCGGCAGTAGACCTAGGTCAGGTGGTTGATAAATTTAAGCTGTAAGCGATTACGATCTGTAATCTGCAATTTATTTTAATTTTATATCGCGTTATTTTTAAGGAGGGATCCATGAAACAAACAGTTTTTTATCGAAATGGTCTAGCAAAGATGACCGCAATGATCTTAGTGTCAGCAATTATTGTGCTTGGAGCTATTTCGGCATCGGCCGCTAATGCACCCAGCAAAGAGGATACAAGGGATTTCCTACGTCCTATGGAGATACCGCAAGGTAAAGGTAATATTGGAACACCAGAGCGGGTGATGCTGGGAAAATCCCTCTTTTTCGATCCACGTCTATCGGGTTCCAACTTTATTAGTTGTGCCACCTGTCATCATCCAGGGCTGGGATGGTCTGATGGCCAGCCAACAGCAGTGGGGCATGGCATGGATGTGCTCGCCCGTGCAACACCAACTATTCTTAATACAGCCTACCAGCGATTTCAAACTTGGGATGGCCGTGAACGTACGCTTGAGAAACAGGCCCTTGGCCCTATCATTGATGGCGGTGAAATGTCGCAGGATATGGATAGCCTACTTATCGAACTTAAGGCAATTAACGGCTATGTTGAGATGTTTGAGGCTGCCTATCCCGGTGAAGGCATTGTCGCTAAAACCATTGGCAAGGCGCTTGCGGCCTTTGAGCGAACCGTTGTTTCATCAGAGTCAGCATTTGATCGCTGGTTGAAAGGTGTTGATGGGGTTATGAGTGAGTCAGCGCAACGTGGCTTTGGGCTATTCAAAGGCAAGGCTAACTGTATTGCATGTCATGATGGTTTCAATTTTAGTGATAATGGTTTTCACAATATCGGTTTGAAAAATGTGAAAGACATGGGGCGTTATAAAATCAAACCCGTTAAAGTCTTGAAAGGTGCATTTAAAACGCCAACGCTGCGTGATATTACGTTGACTGCACCGTATATGCATAATGGTGCCTACACCACTTTGGAAGAGGTAGTCGATCATTATAATGCAGGTGGCTTTAAGAATGCTGGTACGTTGGACCCGAATATGAAACCACTTAATCTCAGCAAGAAAGAGAGACAGGATGTGGTTGAATTTATGAAATCACTGACGGGTGATCCAGTTGAAGTAACTGTTCCCATACTGCCTGTAAAATAAACAGGAATAGAGGGTTGAAAAGGAGACTATTATGTTGAGTGAAAAATCTATTGTATCGGGATTGGTTATGATGTTTGTTTCGATTAACGCCAGTGCCGCAGATTATACCATTATGCAGAACAGCAAGAGCTTTAAGGTGGCTGGGGCTCAGGTTGAAGAGATGACGATCAAGGCGGGGGATACGATTCATTTTAAGAATGAGGATCCTTTTTTCCATAATATTTTTTCATTGTCTGACCTGAAAACCTTTGACCTTGGCTCATATCCTGTTGGAGAGTCAAAATCGGTTGTTTTTGATGCTGCGGGTGAAGTTGAAATTGAGTGTGCGATTCATCCTCAAATGTATCTGCTGTTAACGGTGGAGTGATGCGTGTTTCATCGTTACTGGTTAGCGCGATGGCGCTACTTTTTTTGAGCGGTGCCACCAACCTCACGTATGCAAATGGTACTGATATGCGCAAGGATATAAGGGTAGTAACGTCAAACCCTTTAATCAGAGGGGCGATTGTATACCGAAGCTACTGTTCCTTATGCCACGGTCAGCAGGGGGATGGTAAGGCTCGTGCAACCAAGCTTTATGGTGAAAGTAATCTGGTTATCAAGATGGATAATAATGAGCCTGGATACTACGAGAAGCTGGTTCGTCATGGCGGTAGTTCTGTCGGTCGTTCAATATATATGCCTGCTTGGGAAGATGAACTCAGTGATGAACAGGTGTCAGATGTTTTGGAGTATCTGTATGTCATTGATAAACCTGAGAAGCGAGGTAAGGCTGTATTTTTGACCAATTGTATTCTTTGCCACGGGGTAAAAGGTAATGGCAAAGGCAGGGCTTCGGTATTGTATGACCCGCCGCCAGCTGACCTTACCCGAAGTGATAAAAACGATGCCTACAAAAAAATGATTATCATGATGGGGGGTGCCGCTATGGGGCGTTCGGGCGTGATGCCTGTTTGGGGCTTGCAACTGAAGGAAAGTGAGATCGATGATGTGATCGCTTATCTCCGCACTATTTTAGTTGTTCCGCTACCTGAGCACTAGCCTCTATCAAGTTATTCGAAGGATTATTTTTATGTTCATGATGAAAATGGGACTAAGAGGCTCAGCGGTTTTCTCTGCCATGTTGTTTGGGGTATTGATGATGGCTGTGCCAACCGGTGAAAGTTTTGCCACAGAAAATTCTGAAACGATTGCCAAGGTTAAAAAAGAGATGCGGGAGTCTCGTAAAGAAATCCGCAAGGCTATGAAGCAAACCAGAGGAAAGGTAAAGCAGGCGGTACGTGGTGGTCTGGTTTATAAGTCCTACTGCGTTGTGTGTCATGGTGAAACGGGGGATGGCGATGGCAACACCAAGGCGGGAGATGGCTTGTTGATGAAAATCAATAAGCAGACACCTGCATTTTTTGAAGAGATAATTTTGGAAGGTGGGGTGGCGGTACAGCGTTCCAAGTTTATGCCTAGTTGGAAGGATGTGCTGTCTACGGAGCAGATCGGAGATCTCGTGACATATCTCTCTATGGTGACTGATCCTGTGAGTCGAGGAGAGGTGGTATTTAAAACCAACTGTATTTTGTGTCATGGGCTTAATGGTGATGGAATGGGACGAGCGGCGGTCTTGTTTGATCCACCGCCTACTGATTTGACCCGAAGTGATAAAAATGACATCTATAAAAAGATGATCATTACTATGGGCGGTGAAGCCATGGGGCGCTCTTCGGTAATGCCCATATGGGGAATGGAATTGAGTGACGATGAGATCGACGATGCGGTCGCTTATCTACGCACGATTCTGGTGGTGCCTTATCCAGAGTGAAACGCATTGTTGAAGGCAATCTTTTCGGACATTTTGTTCACTGACCGAAATGCGCGATCCAAAATATATCCATAAGACGATTGGAAATATATTAAGTTTTACCAAACAAAGCATGCAATTAACATTGCATTGCATGAAACATAATCGATTATGTATTTTTCCACGACGCTGAGATTAAGCGAAGTACAAAATTCCTTCTCCCTCTGGGAGAAGGTTTAGGATAAGAGGGTGAAATCAAAGGCTTTCCCTCATCCGAGTCCTCTCCCAGTGGGAGAGGGAACAAACGCAATCCTAGAAACTATAAACCAACGTAATTGCCGTCTCAGTATCGGTCTTATCAATTCCAATCGGCACTTTAGAGGTCTGTTTGATGGTATAAGTCGCCTTCATCGCAAGATCGCCATTGATCTGGGTTTTGAGTCCGGTGACCGATTTGGTGATGGTGGCATCTTCGCCGATTTCACTGAACAAGTCCTGAGTGAAGACAGATGTTCCACTGACGTTCCATTTCAGATTGCCTGACAGGTATAAGATCGCTTCTGAGTCTCTGCTGCCAATCTCTGGTTTGCTTTGGCGCGCACCTGGACCACCTTCGACGTCAAATTTCAAGGTCTCTTCGCGGATGATGTGGCGGCCGTAGCCAAGCGCTTCGGTAGCGCGGTAGTCAAAACCGCTGAAACGGTCATCCTCAAAGCTAAAGCGGCCAAAGGCGTAGCTGACATCGTTGATTTTGTAATCTGCTTTGGCGGTGAGCAGATAGCGTTCGGCAGTGTTGCTCTCTTTATTGCTGGAATGTAGGGTTTCGAGCATAAACTGGTGGTGCCACTGTTCGCGAATGTTTTCCAGCTTGCCCTTGAAATTGGCGGTGGTGGTTTCGGTATTGCCGCTGGTAGTGACCAGCCCTAGTTCTGCTTCACCGCCCCAATCGCTTTCACCAGTGGCTGCAAAGGCCGCTGGGCTGAGGGTGAGGGCGCTAAAAAGTACGATATTTCTGCTAAATGACATGGTGCTATTCCGTTTTCCTGATAATTGTCGATGAAATAATTCTGCATCAACGAATTTACGTGAAGTGATGCTTGAATGCAACGTAGTCTCTTCAAGGGGTATTAGACGCTGTACCTTGCGGCGGGGCTGCGTATAATGAGGCCAATTTTTGATTTGAGTAAAAACCGGGTTTGCATGGTAGATGAGTGATATTTTATGAGTGATATTTCAGGGCGCGAAGATGATGGCATCGAACGGATGCCGCTTAAAACCTTCACCGAGACGGCCTATCTCAACTATTCGATGTACGTGATCCTGGATCGCGCACTGCCGAATATTGGTGATGGCATGAAACCGGTACAGCGACGCATTGTCTATGCGATGTCTGAGCTGGGGCTTTCGGCGACGGCTAAATTTAAAAAGTCCGCACGTACCGTCGGTGATGTGCTGGGTAAATTCCATCCGCATGGTGATTCTGCCTGTTACGAAGCGATGGTATTGATGGCGCAGCCGTTCTCGACCCGTTACCCGTTTATTGATGGTCAGGGCAATTGGGGCTCAACTGATGATCCCAAATCTTTTGCCGCGATGCGTTACACCGAATCGCGCATGACCCGCTATTCTGAGCTGATGCTCTCTGAGGTTGGGCTGGGCACTGTGGAGTGGTCACCTAATTTTGATGGCACCATTGATGAACCAACGGTTTTGCCCGCCCGTGTTCCCAATGTATTGTTAAATGGCACCACGGGGATTGCCGTTGGTATGGCGACCGATATTCCACCGCATAACATGCGTGAAGTGGTGAGTGCCTGCATTCACCTGCTAGACGAGCCAAAGGCGGACCTGGCGGCGCTGTGTGAACATATTAAAGGGCCGGATTTTCCGACGGATGCGGAGATCATCACGCCCAGGGCCGACATACTAAAAATGTATCAGAGTGGCCATGGCAGTGTCCGGATGCGTGCGCTCTATGAACGTGAAGATGGCGATATCATCATCACCGCACTGCCGCACCATGTCTCGGGTGCCAAGGTGCTGGAGCAGATTGCGAGCCAGATGACGGCGAAGAAACTGCCGATGGTAGAGGACCTGCGTGATGAGTCAGATCATGAAAATCCAACTCGCCTGGTGATTACACCACGCTCAAACCGGGTTGAAATTGAGCCGTTGATGTCGCATCTGTTTGCCACCACTGATCTGGAACGTACCTACCGTGCCAACTTCAATATCATCGGCATTGATGGTAAGCCGCAGGTGAAAGATTTACGCTCGTTGCTAGTCGAGTGGTTAGTTTTTAGAACTGAAACGGTACGTAAGCGTCTGCAATACCGGCTTGATAAAGTGAATCGTCGTCTGCACTTATTAGATGGCCTGTTGGTTGCGTTTCTCAATCTGGATGAAGTGATTCACATCATCCGTAGCGAAGAGAAACCAAAGCAGGTGTTGATGAAACGCTTTGAACTCTCTGAGGAACAGGCCGATTACGTCCTTGATACCAAGCTGCGTCAGTTAGCACGTCTGGAAGAGATGAAGATTCGCGCCGAGCAGGAAGCGTTGGCGCAAGAGCGCGATACATTAGAGAAAACCCTCGGTTCAAAGGCACGCCTGAAAACGCTGATTCGGAAAGAGCTAATCGCCGATGCCGAGGCGTATGGCGATGAACGTCGTTCACCGATTGTGGAACGGGATGCAGCGGCTGCGATGGATGAAACGGCATTGACACCGGCAGAACCTGTGACTGTGATTTTGTCAGAAAAAGGGTGGGTGCGTTCGGCCAAAGGGCATGAGATGGACCCAACCTCAATTACCTATAAATCGGGTGACAGTTTTGCTTCGGCTGCGCGTGGCCGCAGTAACCAGTCATCTATTTTTATCGATAGTACTGGCCGCTGTTACGCGCTGCTTGCGCACACGTTACCATCAGCACGAGGTCATGGTGAGCCACTGAGTGGCCGTTTGAACTCCCCTGATGGCGCCAGTTTTAAAGGGGTAATGATGGGTAATGCGGATGACCAGTACCTGATCGCCTCCGATGCGGGTTATGGCTTTGTCTCCAGACTCAGCACCATGATGACCAAAAATAAAGCGGGTAAGGCGTTGTTGTCACTACCGAAGGGGGCGCAGGTGTTAGCACCCGCACCAATACGCAATGCCGCAACGGATCTTGTGGTGACCATCACCACCGAAGGGCGTATGTTGGTTAATGCTATCAGCGACCTGCCAGAGCTGACCAAAGGCAAAGGCAATAAAGTGATCGGCATTCCATCCAAGCGTGTTGCCGCTCGTGAAGAGTATGTGGTTGCGATGACCATTGTGCCGGCCAAAGCGACGTTGGTGGTCTATTCTGGCCAACGCCACCTAAACCTTAAGGCGAAAGACCTTGCCGCATATGAAGGCGAGCGTGGACG
>QIHH01000262.1 GCA_003230195.1 Gammaproteobacteria bacterium | reverse complement strand
ACAGCGCAGTGAAAGACTTACTTAACTTGTTGAAGCAGCAAGGGCAGGTCGAAGAGTTTGATGCGATTCGTATCGGACTAGCGTCCCCGGAAAAAATTCGTTCTTGGTCTTTTGGTGAAGTCAAAAAACCGGAAACGATTAACTACAGAACTTTTAAGCCTGAGCGTGATGGGCTTTTCTGCGCTAAAATTTTTGGCCCAGTAAAAGATTTTGAATGTCTGTGTGGTAAATACAAGCGCCTTAAACATCGTGGTGTCATCTGTGAGAAATGTGGCGTTGAGGTAACCGTTACCAAAGTACGTCGTGAGCGTATGGGGCATATCGATCTTGCAAGCCCAGTGGCGCACATCTGGTTTCTGAAATCATTGCCATCTCGTATGGGGCTGCTACTAGATATGACCCTGCGTGATATTGAACGAGTGCTTTATTTTGAGGCATTTGTGGTGATCGACCCAGGTATGACTGAACTCGAACGTGGTCAGCTACTGACTGATGAGACATACCTTGATGCGATTGAAGAGTATGGCGATGAGTTTGATGCACGCATGGGCGCTGAAGCCGTTTATGAACTGCTGAAGTCTATCGATGTGCCAGCGGAAGTCGCCATCTTACGTGAAGAGATTGCAGAAGCAGGCTCTGAAACCAAGATTAAAAAGCTGAGTAAGCGATTGAAGCTGATGGAAGCACTGATGGGTTCTGGCAACAAGCCTGAGTGGATGGTAATGACCGTTCTCCCCGTTCTTCCTCCTGAGCTACGCCCGTTAGTACCACTAGATGGAGGCCGTTTCGCGACCTCTGATCTGAATGATCTTTATCGCCGCGTGATTAACCGTAACAATCGTTTGAAGCGTCTGTTAGATCTAAACGCACCTGATATTATTGTGCGTAATGAAAAACGTATGTTGCAGGAGTCGGTTGATGCACTGCTTGATAACGGCCGTCGCGGTAAGGCGATTACCGGTACCAGCAAACGTCCGTTGAAATCACTTGCCGATATGATTAAAGGTAAGCAGGGTCGTTTCCGCCAGAATCTATTAGGTAAACGTGTTGATTACTCGGGTCGTTCTGTGATCGTGGTTGGTCCGACGCTGAAACTACATCAATGTGGCTTGCCTAAGAAGATGGCGCTTGAGCTATTTAAGCCTTTTATCTTTGGTAAGGTTGAACGACGTGGCTTGGCAACAACCATTAAAGCAGCGAAAAAACTGGTTGAGCGTGAAGGGCCTGAAATCTGGGATATCCTTGAAGAGGTGATTCGTGAACATCCGGTGATGTTAAATCGTGCACCAACGCTTCATCGTCTGGGTATTCAGGCGTTTGAACCGGTATTGATTGAAGGCAAGGCGATTCAGCTTCACCCACTGGTTTGTACCGCATTCAACGCAGATTTTGATGGCGATCAGATGGCGGTTCATGTACCGCTATCGATTGAAGCGCAGCTTGAGGCGCGTTCATTGATGATGTCGACCAATAACATTCTGTCTCCAGCGAATGGTGAGCCGATCATCGTACCTTCACAGGACGTTGTATTGGGACTTTACTGCATGACGCGTGAAAAGATTAATGCTCGCGGTGAAGGGATGATCTTTTCTGACATCCTTGAAGTGCATCGTGCGTTTGAAAATAAACTGGTTGAGTTAAGTGCAAAAGTGACTGTGAGAATTCGTGAAGTACTAACGGATGAAAATAGTGAAAAGAAAGAGAGCTTTAAGCGTTACGAAACCACTGCCGGTCGTGCATTGCTATCTGAGATTCTCCCTGATGGCATGGCATTTGATCTGGTCAACCAGGATATGAATAAAAAGGCGATCTCTGGTCTGATTAATATCTGTTATCGCAGTGTTGGTTTAAAAGAGACGGTGATCTTTGCTGATCAATTGATGTATACCGGCTTCAAATATGCGATGTTATCTGGCGTCTCTGTCGGTGTGAATGACATGATGATTCCAGAAGAAAAAGAAGAGATTATTGCCACCGCTGAGAATGAAGTGAAAGACATTCAAAGCCAGTATGCCTCTGGCCTGGTGACTAACGGCGAGCGCTACAATAAGGTGGTTGATATCTGGTCTCACACTAATGATCAGGTTGCGAAAGCGATGATGGATAAGTTGGGTACTGAGACAGTGACGAATGCTAAAGGTGAGAAGGTTAAGCAAGCTTCATTTAACTCAATTTACATCATGGCTGACTCCGGTGCTCGTGGTAGTGCCGCACAGATTCGTCAGTTGGCGGGGATGCGTGGTCTGATGGCAAAACCGGATGGTTCAATTATTGAGACACCAATTACGGCTAATTTTCGTGAAGGCTTGAATGTATTGCAGTACTTTATTTCGACTCATGGCGCGCGTAAAGGCCTTGCCGACACCGCACTGAAAACAGCTAACTCGGGTTACCTGACGCGTCGCTTGGTCGATGTCGCACAGGATATGGTCATCACTGAAGAAGATTGCGGTACCACTAACGGCCTGTTAATGACGCCTTTGATTGAAGGTGGTGATGTTGTTGAACCGCTGGGTGAACGTATCTTGGGCCGTATTATCGCGAGTGATGTGCTCTCTACTGATGGCACTGAAATCTATGTTGAAGCGGGCACATTATTAGATGAAGCGGGTGTCGCTCGCCTTGAAGAGCTGGGTGTTGATCAGGTTAAGGTGCGTTCTGCGATCACTTGTGATAACCGTTACGGTATCTGTGCCTCTTGTTACGGCCGTGATCTTGCCCGTGGTCATAAGGTGAATATCGGTGAAGCAACCGGTGTTATTGCTGCGCAGTCGATTGGTGAGCCGGGTACACAGCTAACGATGCGTACGTTCCATATTGGTGGCGCGGCGTCTCGTGCAGTTGCTGTTAACAGTGTGCAGATTAAGTCTAACGGTAATGTTCGCCTGCATAACATTAAACTCGTACAGAATAGCTCGGGTATCAACGTCGCAGTATCCCGTTCTGGCGAGTTAGTTGTGATGGATGAAACCGGTCGTGAGCGTGAGCGCTACAAAGTGCCTTATGGTGCATTGATTAGCGTGAATGATGGCGATGCGGTTGATGGTGGCCAAACACTTGCTAACTGGGATCCGCATACGCATCCAATCGTGACTGAGGTGGCTGGTCGCCTGAAATTTAGTGACTTTATTGATGGTATTACCATTCAGAGTGAAACCGATGATGTGACTGGCCTGTCAAGTGTGGTTGTAACAGACCCTAAGGCACGCGGTGCCGCTGCTAAAGACCTACGCCCAATGATGAAAATCACGACTGTAGACGGCGACGATATTTTCTTTGCTGGTACCGACATCCCGGCTGTTTACTTCTTGCCTGCAGGTGCGATTATTAACATGGCAGACAATAGTGAAGTAAAGGTTGGTGACGTGATTGCACGTATTCCGCAGGAGTCCTCGAAAACGCGTGATATTACGGGTGGTCTACCACGTGTTGCAGATCTATTCGAAGCGCGTAAGCCCAAAGATCCTGCGATTCTGGCTGAAATCAGCGGTACCATTGGTTTTGGTAAGGAAACCAAAGGTAAGCAGCGCTTGGTTATCGTCGGGGTGGATGGTGAACGTTATGAGACGTTGATCCCCAAATGGCGCCATATCACCGTGTTTGAAGGTGAGCATGTTGAGAAGGGCGAGATGGTCGCTGATGGTGCACCTGCTCCACACGATATTTTGCGATTACTGGGTATTGAGACGCTGGCTAACTATATCGTTAATGAAGTGCAGGATGTCTATCGCCTGCAGGGCGTGAAAATTAATGATAAGCACATTGAAGTCATTGTACGTCAGATGTTGCGTAAGGTTGAGGTAGTAGAGCCTGGTGATGCACCGTTCATTAAGGGTGAACAGGTTGAACGTGCGCGCTTGTTGGTTGAAAATGATGTGATACGGACAGCTGGTAAGACACCCGCGACTTATATCAATATTTTACTGGGAATTACCAAAGCTTCTCTTGCAACAGAATCATTTGTTTCAGCGGCTTCATTCCAAGAGACAACGCGTGTTTTGACTGAGGCAGCCGTATGCGGTAAGCGTGATGAGCTTCGTGGTTTGAAGGAGAATGTCATAGTGGGTCGTTTGATTCCAGCGGGAACAGGAATGGCTTATCATAATGAACGACGTCGCAAGGAAGAAGAGGCGAAGCAGAAGCTGGTTGTTGATAAGGGGCCGACGAGTAGCGAAGTGGAAGAGGCGCTACGCCAGGCACTGACTGAGTCTTAATTGTCAAAAAATAAGCGAGTTGAAGAATTAGTCAAAAAAAGAGGCTAATTTTTTATATCATGGTGGTAAAACCTAGTAACATGGCGGGCACGAGTATTGTTGCCCGCCATCTTTTTTGTCTGGGATGAGCAGGGTACGGAAAGGATTATTCTGTTACGTGAGCGAATTCTAGTTTTTTTTGGTAATTAATCTGTGTTTTATTGCATCGGTACTTGACAGCGGAGTGTAATATCCATAAAATTTCGCGGCTTCGCAGAGAGATAAATGTCGTTCTGTGGAGGCAATTTTAATGTTAAGTGTTTGGTTTGGTTGAAGGCTCTTTCATAATAAATGGCTGGGGCCTTTGCTTGAACACTTATTAAGTATTTTGGCTGGAGATAGGTAAGGCATGGCAACAACGAATCAATTGGTACGCAAACCACGCGGTCGCAAAAAAGCGAAGAGCACCGTGCCGGCCCTAGAAGGGTGTCCGCAGAAACGTGGTGTATGTACTCGCGTCTACACAACAACCCCGAAAAAGCCTAACTCAGCACTGAGAAAGGTAGCGCGTGTTCGCTTGACGAACAGCATGGAAGTTTCGACCTATATCGGTGGTGAAGGGCATAATCTACAGGAACATTCCGTTGTTTTGATTCGTGGTGGCCGTGTAAAAGACCTACCCGGTGTTCGCTATCATACCGTTCGCGGTAGCCTTGATACTTCTGGTGTTGATGGTCGTCGTCAGGGTCGCTCTAAGTACGGCACCAAGCGTCCAAAATCTTAAAAATAATTCATACGAGACTGTAAGTAATGCCTAGAAGAAGAGTTGTCGCCAAAAGAGAAATCCTTCCTGATCCTAAATTCGGGAATGTGACGCTGGCTAAATTTGTCAACATCCTGATGAATAGCGGTAAGAAATCTGTTGCGGAAAAAATTGTATATGGTGCGCTTGACCAGATCACTGAAAAAGGTCATGCCGAGCCTGTTGAGTCTTTTAATAAAGCACTGGAGAACATCCGTCCACTGGTTGAAGTGAAGTCTCGTCGTGTTGGTGGTGCAACTTACCAGGTGCCGATCGAAGTCCGCGCCAATCGTAGTGTGACACTTGCAATGCGATGGTTGGTGGATGCCGCGCGCGCCCGTGGTGAAAAATCAATGGGGCTGCGCTTGGCTGGTGAGATAATGGATGCATGCGAAAGTCGCGGAAGCGCGGTGAAAAAGCGTGAAGATGTGCATCGTATGGCTGAGGCAAATAAGGCTTTTTCACATTACCGTTGGTAGCACCTGAAAACTTGAAGGTGCAGTGGTTGTGGCTAGAAAAACCCCGATAGAGCATTATCGCAATATAGGCATCATGGCCCATATTGATGCGGGAAAGACAACCACTACTGAGCGAATTTTATACTACACGGGTATTTCGCATAAGATTGGTGAGGTACATGACGGTACTGCCACGATGGACTGGATGGCACAAGAGCAGGAACGAGGTATTACCATTACCTCTGCAGCAACAACCTGTTTTTGGGAGGGAATGGAGAAGCAATTTCCTCAGCACCGTATCAACATAATTGATACACCTGGCCACGTCGATTTTACAATCGAAGTGGAGCGCTCACTACGAGTACTGGACGCTGCATGCGCCATATTTTGTGCAGTCGGTGGAGTTGAACCACAGTCTGAAACTGTGTGGAGACAGGCAAATCGCTACTCGGTACCGAGGCTTGCATTTGTTAATAAGATGGACCGCTCCGGCGCAGATTTTTTGCGTGTCGTTGAGCAAATTAAAGAGCGCTTAGGCGCTTCGCCAGTGCCACTTCAATTGCCAATTGGTGCTGAAGAAACGTTTGAAGGGGTTGTAGACCTCATTAAAATGAAGGCAATTTACTGGGATGAGGCGTCCAAGGGGATGTCGTTTGAAGAACGCGATATTCCTGTAGAAATGCTGGCTGAGTGTGAAGAGTGGCGTGAGCAACTTGTTGAAGCAGCTGCAGATGCAAATGAAGCATTAATGGATAAATACCTTGAGCACGAAGCGCTTTCGATTGATGAGATAAAACTGGGATTGCGAAGCCGTACCATTGAGAATGAAATCGTGGTGGTATTGTGTGGCTCCGCCTTTAAGAATAAAGGCGTACAGGCAATGTTAGATGCGGTTGTTGAGTACTTACCGTCGCCGACAGAAGTCCCGGTGATTAAAGGAGCGCTGGATGATGCTGACGGGACTGAGGCCGAGTGTCTGCCGCAGGATGAAGCGTCTTTTGCCGCACTAGCGTTTAAGATTGCGACTGACTCTTTTGTGGGTACATTGGCATTTTTTAGGGTTTACTCGGGTGTGATACGCACTGGTGACAGTGTCTACAATCCTGTTAAAGGTAAGAAAGAGCGCATTGGCCGCATTGTTCAGATGCATGCGAATAGTCGTGAAGAGATAAAAGAAGTGAGGGCGGGTGATATCGCCGCAGCTATTGGGCTGAAAGATGTCACCACAGGTGATACGTTGTGTGATGTTAATAATGTTGTAACCCTTGAGCGTATGGAGTTTCCTGAGCCTGTGATATCGGTCGCAGTAGAGCCGAAAACGACAGCAGATCAGGAGAAGATGGGGTTAGCATTAGGTAAACTAGCAGCAGAGGATCCCTCTTTTCGGATGCATACGGATGAGGAGACCGGACAGATAATTATTTCAGGGATGGGTGAGCTTCATCTTGAAATCATTGTCGATAGATTGAAGCGTGAGTTTGGTGTTGCCGCGAACGTTGGCGCACCACAAGTTGCTTACCGTGAAGCGATCCGCAAGGCCGTTGAGCATGAGGCGAAATTTATACGTCAATCGGGTGGGCGTGGTCAATATGGGCACGTTTGGTTGCGTATTGAGCCACTAGAGTCTGGCGCTGGTTATGAGTTTGAAGATGCAATTGTGGGTGGAGCGGTTCCCCAAGAGTTTATTGCTGCAGTTGATAGAGGGGCGCATGAGCAGATGCAAAGTGGTGTTCTAGCTGGATACCCGATGGTAGATGTAAAAGTAACGCTGTTTGATGGTTCGTACCACGAAGTGGATTCGAATGAAGTGGCGTTCAAGATTGCAGGCTCAATGGCTTTCAGGGAAGGGGCGTTAACTGCGGATCCTGTCATATTAGAGCCGGTGATGCAGGTGGAAGTGGTAACCCCGGAAGATTATATGGGGGATGTGATAGGCGATCTTAATCGTCGTCATGGCTTGGTGCAGGGAATGGGTGATGCGCCTGCCGGTAAGATTATCAAGGCAGAAGTACCGCTGGCAGCGATGTTTGGATATGCTACGGATTTGCGTTCAGCTACGCAGGGGCGCGCGACCTATACGATGGTATTTTCCAAGTATAGTGAGTCAGGCTAGTAGTGTAGTAGATGGCGTCATTAAGTAGGCATCGTAAGATTTTGCGTTAACGACTTTGTAGAAAGAGGTATAAAACAGTGTCCAAGGAAAAATTCGAACGAAATAAGCCCCATGTGAATGTCGGCACAATTGGTCATGTTGATCATGGTAAAACAACGCTGACAGCAGCGCTGACAGTGACGCAGGCGAAGCAATTTGGTGGTGACGCTAAGGGTTACGATCAGATTGATAGCGCCCCTGAAGAGCGTGCGCGCGGCATCACGATTGCGACAGCCCACGTTGAGTATGAGTCAGAGAATCGTCACTACGCACATGTGGATTGCCCAGGGCATGCTGATTATGTGAAAAACATGATTACGGGCGCTGCGCAGATGGACGGCGCTATTCTGGTTTGTTCTGCTGCTGATGGCCCAATGCCTCAGACACGTGAGCATATCCTGCTGGCACGCCAAGTAGGTGTGCCTTATATTATTGTGTTCCTGAACAAAGCGGACATGGTTGATGATGATGAGCTGCTTGAACTGGTTGAAATGGAAGTTCGTGAACTGTTAGATAAGTATGATTTCCCAGGAGACGATACACCTGTTATAATCGGCTCCGCGTTGAAAGCGTTGGAAGGCGACGACAGCGAAATCGGTACACAGGCGATTGCCAAGTTGATCGATGCACTGGATACATACATTCCACAGCCAGAACGAGCGATAGATGGTGCTTTCCTGATGCCAGTAGAGGACGTGTTCTCTATATCAGGTCGCGGTACTGTTGTGACTGGTCGTATTGAGCAAGGTGTTGTTAAGGTTGGTGAAGAAATTGAAATTGTTGGTATTAAAGATAGCGTAAAAACAACCTGTACCGGTGTGGAAATGTTCCGCAAGCTGCTAGATCAGGGTGAAGCGGGCGACAATGTAGGCGTTCTACTGCGTGGCACCAAACGTGAAGATGTCGAGCGTGGCCAGGTGCTTTGTGCACCGGGTTCGATCAAACCTCACACTGTTTTTGAAGCAGAGATTTATATTTTGAACAAAGATGAAGGGGGACGTCATACTCCATTCTTTCAGGGATATCGCCCCCAGTTTTACTTCCGTACGACGGACGTAACGGGTGCATGTGAGCTTCCAGAAGGTACTGAGATGGTGATGCCTGGTGACAATGTAGCAATGACAGTTACCTTGATTGCACCGATTGCCATGAGTGACGGGTTGCGATTCGCGATTCGTGAAGGTGGCCGCACTGTTGGTGCGGGTGTAGTTTCTAAAATTATTGAATGATTAGGATCTAGTCAAAGAATACGTATACGCTTGAAAGCATTTGATCACCGACTAATTGATCAGTCGGCTAGAGAAATTGTTGAGACGGCCAAGAGAACTGGTTCCCATGTGAAGGGGCCTATTCCGCTTCCAACGAAGAAAGAACGCTTTACCATCCTGATTTCTCCGCATGTTAATAAGGATGCGCGAGATCAGTATGAGATTAGAACGCATAAACGCATGATGGATATCGTTGATCCAACAGATAAAACGGTTGACGCACTGATGCAGCTTGATTTGGCTGCCGGTGTGGATGTTCAAATTAAACTGAACTAATACGTACAGTATAGAGGTTTTAGCAATGTCGATTGGTATCGTCGGTCGTAAATGTGGCATG
>QIHH01000132.1 GCA_003230195.1 Gammaproteobacteria bacterium | reverse complement strand
CACTCAGACCAAATACCACTTTGACTGGTGAACTAACAGTCTCGCCATTGGCCGGTGAAACAATATAAGCTGCCGCCCCTTCTGCCGAAGGCGTTCTATCATTCGCTGCCGCGTTAAACGAAATTAATGCCGCTGCACAAACCACTGCTGTCTTAAAAAATTTCACTGCGTTCTCCCTGAAAAAAGCCGATAGTGTCACTACTTCGCTAAAAATTATTTGGCGTCCATACCAAAAATTCACTCACTTACGCGACAATTAATCCCTTTTGCTCCAACTGTCCTGCGTCCGTCACGTCTCCGTATTACATCGTTCATACATGAACTCGTGACACTACGACATGACGGCCTCAATGACGCTACGGCCACTAATCGCCTTCGCTTCGCTATCCATCGCAATCAACGAAGGTTAAATAACCTGTTAAATAAGAAAGTACTTACTCTATCACAATCTGCTGGCCATCAAATTCCACAATTTGTCCAAGGCGAATCTTGCATCGCTTGCGCAGTTCTACCTCACCATCAACAGTAACATTGCCATTGGCGATGATGGTTTTGGCCATGCCACCGCTATGGCATAGGCTTGCCAGTTTCATCAGGTCACATAGTGCCACGTATTCACGCCCTTCCAGATCAAATTTTTCCACCGCAGCATCTACACCTTAGTAAATATTTATAGTTAGTAACTCTCTGCACCATTCTATGAATTTTCAGGTATATAAGCTATCTTCAATTCCACTACATGGAGGAATAAACCTGATGAACCACAAATTACTCGGGCCACTACTGCTAACGTCAATTTTCGTGATTGCCAATCCTGCGTTTTCGGAGGAAAACCACAAAGATGGCCATCTTGATCATGGTACTGGAGCAGCAAAAGGACACCACGATAAATTAGACAACACTGACCACCATAAGGAAAAACACAAAAGCGCGCATAAAAAAAAGAAAAAAGGACACCATCTCTCACCACACTGGGCCAAAACCCTTAGCGATGAACAGCGTGTTGCTGTTGATAAGATGCACCTTAAGCTAGGCACTCAACATGCGGTGTTGAAGGCACAGGCGACACTGCTGCAAAAAGAACTCAATGTGATGACGGCAAAAGATGGTGCGGATCAAACGGTGATTCATAGCAAGATCGATGAGCTGATGGCGATCAAAGCAGGGATCATGAAGCACCGCTATGACCACCTGACCGAGATGCGTGATGCACTCACTGAACAGCAACGCATCTCTTACGATATGGCAATCCTGAAACGTGAAGGAGCGAAGTAAATTATGGACTAGAATGTCCGTAAGCGCAAAACAAACCACAGAGTTGTGCACCTTAATACTTCATCAGATCTTGGTAATGACACCTGGCAAGAGTGCTTCGATGGCTGCGACTGTTTCAGCCTTTGGCAGTTCGGTGAACAGATACCTGAGGTAAGCGTACGGTTCCAGTCCGTTTGCTTTAGCACTCTCGAAGCTTCACAAGCCTGAAGGTGGTTAAGATAGTCACGTTACCGTTTTATGAGTTGAATGTCAGGTGAATGATCCATGAGCGCTACTGCTGTATTTAAAAAGCAGAGCGTGTACTAGCAGTGGGCAACTGGCTAGGGTGTGGTGTGCTTTGCGCTTACGAATATCTAGGTGTTAGACGCAAAATATGAATTCATGAATAGATCAGAGCTTCCCTAGAAATAACGAGCCAGCTCCAGTTGTAGGTAGTCATCGTCATGGATGCTGGTCAGCAGGTCGCTGTCAGGTATATCCAGAAAAGCGCGGGCTTCGAAGGTGATTTTCCAAGCATTGCCAAGGCGACGACTGGATTCAAGGATCAACAGATGACCGGGATCATCAATGTCGACGATGATGCCGAACAAAAGCTCGCTGGATTGCTCGTCGTTGAGGGTCAGACGTGAACCCAACAGGATGTCATCAGCGAAGAGGGTAAGGGCATTGTCACCGCGCTCGTCGTAGAGGACTTCACTAAGAATGCCAAAATCAGCACCGCTCCCCATGATACCGACGAAGGTGTATTCAAAGCCGGTGGTAAGAGCAATATAAGGTTCAAGTTGGCCTGAGCGATGAATGGTTTCCGCCTTCCATAACCAGTCGCCAACGGTAGCCTGCAGGTCGAGACCCCATTGTTCGATGAGATCGTAAACCGGGATCAGCGCCTGACCGTCGGGCCGGATTTCAAAACGAGGTTCACGGCTGGTGCCGTTAAAGTAGCTCAGCCCCATATCCCAAGCACCGATCGAGCTTTCCCAACGCACAGCATAGTCGATATTGCGTTCCTGTCGGGATGATTCGTACCTAGCATTGTCAGTATCGATGGGTAAGACGAAGCGCAAGCGGCCATCAACTCCCGGGAAACTGCGTTCGCGGAAATAGGGGAGGATAAACAGGTCGAAAGTAGCCCAGTCACGGATCAGCGCCAGATTGAGCATGGGCTGGCCAAACTTTTCTTCTCCATCAGGTGCTTCCACTAGGTCGGTCTGGTTAATAATATCGACCAGATGTTGCGATTCAGTGACGCCCCAGAAGAGTTTGCGTATACCCACGCGCAGTTCCCAGTTATCTGTGGCCTTAAGCCAGGTAAGCTCGCGAATATCGACATGGCTGCGTTCACTGTCGTTTTGATCCCAACGCAAAAAGGGAACAAAGGTGAAACTCTCGCGGCCATCATCCCATCCGTAGTAGTACTCGGGCTGGACGGCGAGGGAGAAGTTATTGCCGTGTTGGAGACGGTCTGCTGGTTTGTACAGGAAAGCACGGTATTCGCTGCTCACATAACCGGACCATTCGCCTTCACCAGCACCTGCCGGCAACATGCCACCGGTGAGAATGGCACACAGAAGTGCCGTAAGTAAGTGGTATATCACTGCCTGCTCAGCGTGCGCGCTTGAGGCTATTGCGGTCAAAGTCACGCGTACTGAGACCGGTTTTAAGGTGGTAGTCCGTCCAATAGAGATCCGTGCTCTTTTTGGTCTGATGGTTAACCATACGCATCTGATTCGGACGCCAGTATTGCCCCAGATATTGCTGATAATCGGAAAGTGTGAGTGTTTTGAGGAGACTCTTTTTGCGATCATAGAACTCCACCTTCAAGGGCTGGTACATCCCTTTGTCCAGCCAGGTTAGAAGACGTGTGTAACCGGAGTGCTGATAGACTGGATAACGTTCGATGACGAAAGTGTCACGGCCATCGAGGATCTCGTCACGAATGTATTGATAACTATATTTTTCCACTTCTTGAGAGGTAAAATCTTCATAGGCAAATTCACTGCCCATAAAAGGGCCGGATTTGTTATTGGACGAGATCCGCTTAACGCGCTTGAGCGCAGGCAGATAGAGCCACTGCTCGTCCGGTTTGAGGGCGTGCGTGTAACTCAAAAAGGCAGTACCTTTGATGTCGCGCGGGTTGTCGAAAATGTTGAGGCTTTTATCACCATCGCCGTCCACTTCCAGCGCCTTATTGCGAATATGACGTACACTCTCCTGACCGTGTCGATTACGCAGCACCATTTTTAAGCTGGCGGTCTGGCTTTGCCAGCCGGTATCTCGGCGGTCAGCCTCCTCGGCGATGGCGAGACCCTTTTCTTGCGGGGTTTCCGCTTGGACCACCATGGGCAGCAGAATGAGGAGCAGGCAGACCGCCCTTAATCCTGGCAATGCTATATTCACCGCAGATAGCTTTCCAATTCTGGTTTTACGCATAATGTGGCTCCTTGGCCGGGGCTGTCGCTGGTTGTTTTTTGTCGTATTGCATCAGCAGCGGCAGCAGTAGCAAAAAATCGGCCAGCAGAGCGAAGGTGATGACGATGGCAGTCAGCAGACCCATGCTGGCATTGAGTTGAAAGCTGGATAGCGCCAATACCAAAAAACCGCAGACCAATGCCATAGAGGTGGTAATCAGGGCCATGCCAGCATCACGCAAGGCGTAGCGTACGGCATCTTCACTGTCGAGGTTTTTTTCACGCCGCGCTCGCTGGTATTTGCTGAGGAGATGTACTGTATCATCCACCACAATACCCAGCGTCATACCGGCGACGATAGAAAGGCCCAAGCCAATCTCCCCCACCAGCAGGCCCCACAGACCAAAGCCCATAGCAGCAGGCACCAGATTGGGAAGCATGCTGATCAGGCCGAGTTTCAGTGAGCGCAAGGCGAAGATCAGGATCAACGAAATACCGATCAACACCAGAGTAGTGCCCGTGAGCATGCTAATGATATTCCGTTCGCCGATGTGGGCAAACATCAGTGAAGTGCTACTACCACCAGGATTGACGACATGCGGGGCGTTGGCCGCCAGCCAGTCACTGGCACGTCTTTCCAACGCCAGCAGTTCGTTGCTGGAGAGGGTCTGCAGGGTAGCCGTGAAACGGATGGCGGATTTATCCACGTTGATCTGATTGTTGAGATCAAGTCCGTAGGACAGCGACATTTCATACAGCAGCAGGTATTGAGCCGCCAATTCACGCGCCTCCGGCAAGCGATACCAGCGGGGGTCATCACCGTGCATGTTTTTGTTTAGGCGGCGCATGATGTCGGTGATACTGTTGACGTGGATAGTTTCCGGTTGAGCACGAAACCAGGTGGCAAAGGCGTCCACTTCCCGCAGGAACTGCGGCTCGCTGATGTTGCCAGGCTGTCCGGAGTTTAACGAGTAATCGATGACATAGAGACCGGTGAGGTTTTCAGCCATGAAATCGGCGTCCTGGCGGAACTCGGTACTTTGATCGAAATAGTGTACGAACACATCATTCAGTTCATTGCGTGGGATTGCGGCGATCAGCACCAGCACGGTCAGTGTCATACCCCAGACCAGTTTGTGTCGCTGACGAACCACAAAATCACTGAAACGGTACATAAGATGATTTTCATCATTTTGGGTTTCGCGTACACGTACCGGTAGCAGGGACATAACGGCGGGCAGCAGACTAATGGCAAGGATAAACGAAATGATCACGCCCATAGCAACCATATTGCCGAGGTGCTGAAAGGGCGGTACGTCGGAGAAATTCATGCTCAGGAAGCCCAACGTGGTGGTGAGGCTGGTGATGAATACCGGCTGCATGTTGACACGCAGGCTCTCTACAATGGCACTTTTTTTGTCGAGTCCAGTGCGCATTTCATGCAACATGGTAACGATAATATGCACGCAGTTGGCGATCGCGATGGTGAGAATAATAATCGGTGATGAGGCTGACGGCGGGGTAATAGGGAATCCTATATAACCGCCCAGCCCCATGCCCGCAATGATGGAGGAGATGATTACCAGCAGAGTACTCAGGGTACCGCTGACACTTCGAGTCATCAGCCCCAAAATCAGCATCATCACTCCGAAGCTGAGCGGGAACAGGCTCTTCATGTCCTGTTGTGAAGCCTCGGAAAATGCGTTGTTCATAAACACCATGCCGCTAAGACGGATCTCGATGTCAGGATATTGGGTCTCGATTCTGGTGGCGAGATCACGCGCAAAGGCGGCGACCTGCATAACTTCAGTGGGGCTCTCTCCGGGCAGTTGCACGGTGACGTTGATGCCAGTGACATGAGCGCGCTGTGATACTAAGCGGTTAAGCAAGATAGGTTCGGCGAAGGCAATGTCGCGGATTTTGTGACGTTGGGCGGCGTCGCTTAGATTGGTTTCGTCATCAATAAGGTTGCGCACGACCAGTTCGTCGCCGTTAGCTTCGGTGTGTTGGAAGTTAGACAGTGAATCGACGCGCGTAGAATAGGGTACCTGCCAAGCCTCTTCGCTGAGGATTTTGACGACCTCAAGGGCCTGCTGATTGAAGGCGCTACCACCCTTCGCCACCAGCATAAACATGACGTTGTCATTCTTACTGTACTGCGCCTCAACGGCTTCGAAGGCGAGCACTTGGGGATTGTCGTCACTGAAAAACACTCGATAATCGGTATTGAAGATGAGGAGTCGTCCGCCGCTGGCGGCAGCCATCACCAATAATAGTGTAATCAGAATGACGATCCAAGGGTGGCTCACTACCCAGTTGGCATAACAGACAACTGTGGTTGAGTCTTTCATTTTTATTGCCTATCAATTATGCCACTACTTCGCTAAAATTATTTGGCGTTCATGCCAATAATTCACTCATTTACATAATAAATGATTCCTTTTCCCCCTAGCCACCCTGTGTACGCACTGTTTTTGCAAAACCTTGCTCACCACGTTCTCTCGTGCACACTCAACATAGGACTCTACGCCCACTATAAAGCGCTCCTCCATCACTATCGCATCACTACGAATGAACAACGACCTCGTCTAGTGTCAACTAACGATCATCGCTTCGCTTGCCATGGCCACCTGTGTTGGTGGGCGCTGTTTTCGTGTTAGATTGCTTACTCATCAAGCCGTTAAGTACCAGTCGTACCACATTTTTTGCTCGTTGGTGGAAAATTTCAAGCGAATACAGGGATATAAGCAGTGGCGTATTGAAGATGGCGGTGGCGATGGCAGCGTCATTAATGTCACTGATCTCGAATTCGCCCCGTGCGTTACCATCCTCAAGTAACTCCACCAGCAATTGATGTTCGCTCTGTTCATGCACATTGACGATCTCCAGTACGTGCGTCGCAGACGACGTTGATCATTTCGTTCATACATGGATTGCCTGACCACTGTTCGTAGGCGTTCTGCAGCACAGCGCTCGTGCTGGTGAACAACGGCCTGCATCCGTTCGCGCTTGATACGAAGACTGTTACAGGCGAGATTGACGCCGATATCCAATTTGTTTTCGAAAGTCACGGTAGGAATGCTGATTGTGCAGCAGTTCCATCACATATTGTTTGACGGCGTAAAGCCCAGCCAAGTTGCCAATCACGCCAAAGTTGTAGCCGAACTGGGTGAAACGTTGAGCGGCGGCCTCAAGAATGCGCAGGCAAACTTCGTCACTGGACTGAGTCATCTTGACATTCATAATGACGGAACTATAGCGAATTAATAATGAATATTCAATACAATATTTACTAGTGAATATTTATACCCAATTTAAATGTTTTTTTCTGAAGAAACTTCTGAAGGGTATTACGAATTAATGATACGGAAGGGGTGTGAAGAGGGGCTAGGAACCTCTCTGGCCGTGCTGGATTGATTGCTCAGCAAACCATTAAGCATTAGTCGTACCACGCTTTTTGCCTGTTGATGTAAGGTTTCGAGCGAATACAGGGACATAAGCAGTGGCATATTGAAGGAGCTGGTGGCACTGGCAATGGCGGTGGCAGTAGCGTCAATGTCACTAATCTGGAATTCGCCACGTGCGTTGCCATCCTCAAGTAACTCCACCAGCAGCTGGTGTTCACCCTGCTCATGCTCATCAACGATATCCATACGCGCGTCACATATGGCACTAATCATTTCGTTCATGCGTGGACTGCCTGACCATTGTTCATAGGTGTGATCCAGCCCCTGTAGTACAACGTCCTGCAGGCGTTCTGCAGCGCTACGCTCGCGCTGCAGAACGACGGCCTGCATCCGTTCACGCTTAATGCGGAGGCAATTGCAAGCCAACTTAGCACCGATATCCAGTTTATTTTCGAAATAACGGTAAAGGTTAGCCGCAGACATACCACAGTCCTGCGCCACTTCGACCATGGTGGTCTTGTTGTAGCCAAACTGGGTGAAGCGCTGCGCTGCGGCCTCAAGAATACGCAGGCGGACTTTGTCACTGGATTGTGTCATCTTGGTATTCATAGCTCAGTGATTATAATGAATTAATCCCGTATATTCAACATAAAGCCTTGCCCCAATGCCTACATAGACGCCGCCTAGATGGGTGTCTGTATAGGGATTGCTCAAGCAAGCAGGGGCTCAATAAATAGCTGCCACTACCATGGTATTCACGCTATAAACCAGACCATATCAATCAAAAGCATCTGCATCTGCATCTGCCCACGATGTAGGCGTATAAATTTTTGTCTTGCACACATGATACGTTAACCTATAACTCAATCAGAAGAAAAACTAATAGTTGAGAGCCGAATAATATGTCAGAAGATAGAAACGATGTAAACATGCTACTAACGAAGATAAAAACCAAGCGTGAGGAAGTCTCAAATTATCTTGCCAGAAATGAATCACGGCATTCACGACTGTCTAATTCGTCTATTATTCTTGGTGCTTTGACCGCATTATTAACAGCGGGCCCAGGTGTTGGTGGTGGCGAATTCATTGACGCGATCAAAAACTTCGCATCATTCGGCATTCCGGTCTGGCAGCTTCTCTGTTTAGCAGCAACACTCTTCTCCGTAGCAGCAGTCATTGTTAACGGCATGCTGAAATCTCAAAATCTCGCCTCCAAAATTACCAACGCACGAAGTTGTACATCGAAACTTGAAGGTTTGGAAACATTACTGGAATTACAGCAAATGGATGTGAAGCAAGCAGCTCCTCTCTATACGAAGTATATCTCTGAAATCTACCACGTTTGAAAACGTCGCATTATTGATACCAAAGTGACTACCAATCCCGTCAAACATATAATAACCACTTTGATAAGCCAATAGGTCTGTTAAACTTGGCATCTATTTAATACTCTCTAAATACAGCTGAAGACCAACACCGCTATGAGCAAATTCTGGAGTCCGATCGTTCATCAACTCAACCCCTATGTGCCAGGTGAGCAACCAAAGATCAGCAACCTGATCAAACTCAATACAAACGAAAACCCATACGGACCATCCCCCAAGGTGCTCCATGCGATTGAGATTGAGACCGGTAACTCCTTGCGCCTCTATTCCGATCCCACCTCAGAACGGCTGGTTAATGCAATTGCACAATATTACCAGCTTGATACAAAACAGGTCTTTGTCGGCAATGGTTCTGATGAAGTACTCGCGCACACCTTTCAGGCACTGCTTCAACACGGCAAGCCGTTGCTCTTTCCGGACATCACCTACAGCTTTTATCCAGTCTATTGCAAGCTTTATGGGGTTGAAGCTGAAACAAT
>QIHH01000234.1 GCA_003230195.1 Gammaproteobacteria bacterium | reverse complement strand
TCGGCTAGTGAGATATCGGCGATTTTATAATCGGTAAATTGAGACATTCGTTGTCCTCCAAATTTAACCGAGCGCCGTTGTTGCTGAAATCCCATTCCGAGCCTGGCAGGTGCTTCCCATGAACTCTGGGGTTCTGTCGCAGCGCTCCTCAGAATGAGGGGGAATCTTTAAGTTTAGTTGAATTCTTCCTATCGGTAGATCAGGTTGCGAAGTCTAATCCAGATTGGGGTGTGAATAAACCCCCAATCTTGTGTGATTTGCGTAACGGTTTAGGTTATTAAATGCCGGCGGCAGCGCGCAGTGCGTCAGCCTTGTCGGTTTTTTCCCAGGTGAAGTCAGGTTCTTCACGGCCAAAATGACCATAGGCTGCGGTGGCGCGGTAGATGGGGCGCAATAGATCCAGCATTGCAATCAGCCCTTTTGGGCGCAGGTCGAAGTGTTCTCGAACTAGTTCAACAATTTTGTCGTTTGAAATTTGGCCGGTACCAAAGGTTTCAATTGAGATTGAAGTGGGTTCAGCCACACCAATCGCATAAGAGACCTGAATTTCACAGCGATCTGCTAAACCGGCAGCCACCACATTCTTCGCGACGTAGCGCCCGGCATAAGCGGCTGAACGATCAACCTTTGATGGGTCTTTGCCAGAGAATGCGCCGCCACCGTGGCGCGCCATGCCGCCGTAGGTGTCAACGATAATCTTACGTCCGGTCAGGCCACAATCACCGACTGGGCCACCGACTACAAAACGGCCGGTTGGATTGATGTGATATTGGGTATCATCATTGATCCACTCGGGAGGCAGTACTGGTTTGATGATCTCTTCCATGACCGCTTCGCGTAGATCGTCGGTGCTGATTTCTGGGCTGTGCTGGGTTGAGAGTACCACCGCTTCGATACCGACTGGTTTGTGGTCTTCGTAGCGGAAGGTGACCTGACTTTTTGCATCGGGGCGTAGCCATGGCAGCGTACCATTTTTACGGACGTCAGCCTGACGTTTGACTAGCTTGTGAGCGTAGTGGATTGGAGCAGGCATTAAAACATCGGTTTCGTTTGATGCGTAACCAAACATTAACCCCTGATCGCCTGCGCCCTGTTCGTGGTTGTCAAATTCATCAACACCTTGTGCGATATCGGCTGACTGTTTGTCGATTGAGGTGATGACCGCGCAGGACTCATAATCAAACCCCATTTCCGAGCTGTTGTAGCCGATCTCTTGCACGGTTTTGCGTACTACCGCCTGCATGTCAACCCACGCAGAGGTGGTGATTTCACCCGAGAGGATCACCATGCCGGTGTTGACCATTGTTTCGCAGGCAACACGTGCGGCAGGGTCCTGTTCGAAAATGGCGTCTAGTACTGCGTCAGAGATTTGATCGGCAACCTTATCTGGGTGGCCTTCAGAAACAGATTCAGAAGTGAAGAGATGTGATGTTGTCATGCCGTCCTCTTTGGGGTCTGTGTTGCAGATTCTCGTCTGTCCGTGAAGTGATCTTGTCCACGATAGATTGTTTTGTGCCAATGAAAGTTTGGTGATTGTAGCGGCTAGTGAAAGATATGTCATTAGTTTGGCATATGATGCTCTTAATTAACCGGCTGTTTTTTGGTCTGCGTATATTGGCATTTATTGAATAGTTGTTCTGGTTATTTGATGGCGAGACCAGAAGAGGCATGGGCGCATACTAATGCCAGATTAGCCGCGTCGCTTAAATATCCAATATTCATCTAGAAAAAACAACATGGC
Source organism: Gammaproteobacteria bacterium (assembly GCA_003230195.1). GTDB lineage: Bacteria > Pseudomonadota > Gammaproteobacteria > SZUA-140 > SZUA-140 > SZUA-76. Next base: position 7,541 of record QIHH01000234.1, on the reverse strand, counting down.
TGAGTGGAAAATGAGTGGTCTTACTGAGATAGGGCTGTGGGGTTTTATTACAGACTCAAGTTTTAAACTGCCATCGAAAATTGCGCGATAGTGCTCTCTTTTATTTTTGTAGATGAAGTTTGAGAATTATAGCTAACCTGAACAATAGATTTGCCTGTTTTCTTCATAAAACCCTCAACTTCAATATTATGAGACTTACAGCCCCAGTCCCCTCCAATGACAAAAATATCAACACCTAATTCTTTACATGCTGATGTGTATTCCAGCTTATGATAAGGACGTACAATATCAACACAACGTAAAGCTTTCAGCATTTCCATTCGCTGCTCTAAAGGAATGACAGGCGGCTTAAATTTATAACTCGCTACCACCTCATCCGAGGCGACCCCAACTGCGACCATGTTGCCTAATGCTTTACAGTGCCTGAGTAATGCCAAATGGCCAACATGAAGTAAATCCCAAGTCCCGACTGTGTAGACAAGCATTATTATATTCCCACTCCAAATAAAATCAAACATGATATCATACTGCCGCCATATTCTAAAATAAAAGCCTACTTGGATAACAATGACCGCCGATCCCTCTGAAGCTCAGGAATTACAACCAAATTCTATTCTCTCCTACGCCAAGGATTTGCCTAATCTTTGCTCGCTGGCAGGGCTAGCCTGTACCCTGCTCGCTATATATTTCAGCATATCAGGGCTTTATGCAGCCGCAATGATAGGCATGATTTGGGCTGTTGCTTTTGACTGGGCTGACGGCCTCATTGCTCGAAGAATGAAAGGCCGCACTGGAAATGACCGCGTTTTTGGAGGCCAACTTGATGTATTAATTGATATTGTTAGTTACGGCGTTGCTCCTGCTATCTTGTTGATGAGTTACGGGGGTTTTGAACTTATTTACTTGCCTGGTGCGTTTCTAATGTTGGCAGCGAGTGCATTACGACTGAGTTACTTCAGTACTTTTGGTCTTGATGGTGGAACCCGATACAAGGGGCTGGCCCTTGATAACAATAGTATTATTCTAGTATTTATCTTTTTGTTTGAGGGATTCTTTAGCCATAGTATTTTTTCTATTATTCTCTATACCAGTGGAGTCGCACTTGCAGCCTTAAATGTATCCAGTATACAAACTCCCAAGCTATCTGGAAACCCTGTCAATGTCTTTATTCTCGCTGCTTACACTATAGGCGTTACTGCAATTTATAGTTGGCAGATGTGGTGACGAAGCGGTTTATGAGTATAATATAATAATTAACGCATGAGAATTGGGCGTTAATTTGTAAAAATCTAGTAATATATTCGGTATCAGGAGGGAGCTTTGGAAGTTTTTTATCAATATCTTACGCTTTTGAATCGAGAGCAAACACTTTTTCATTCCGCGTTTTCCCAATTGTAACTTGGCATGATTCTAGGCTTGCTCATGGGTATCCAGTTCTGATGAATAAGCTGGTAGAAATACCGTCATAATACTACCCGTGTTTCCCTTCAAAAAGATCTATACTTTCTTGCTGTGGTGGTAACGTGCATTGTCTGCAATAACTAATATGCTGTTAACGTATCTGCAAATAGCGACTTATCTATCCTAATTAAAGTTACGATAACTATTCGGGTCGAGTAATAGACTCTTCACTGTGTCGCTTGCTTGTTCATGTGTAAATTCAACGCTGATGAGAAGCGTTAATGCGGCAGTTTCATTTTTTTCAAGTAGCGCTTTTGAAAACTTATCTAATGCGCCAGCTTTAGTGAGGCGGTCAGTGAGTGACATGCCCATATATTTTTTATCAGCCATGGTGTTTTCTCTTCTGTAAAACCGTTAATCAGTCACGTTACCATTTTTATGGGATTAAGTGCTAGTGTACTGATTGTATGCCGCATCGAGTAAAAAATAGAACTTATTACTGTTTAGCGGTAAAGGCTTCGGGCCGCCAGCTATCGTTATGATCTTCTATGATCTGTTTTCGCTTAATTTTTTGAATAAGGCTATCGACCTGTTTTTGTAAGTGGTCGTTAGCGATTTTATTTTTCTGTGGGCCGTAATAGTGCTGTTGCACTTGAATGATAGTGGTTCGAACTTCATCATCTTCTCCGTGCAGCGCTTCCCACTGCTGTCGTCCCTGTTCGAGTGTGCGTGTGCCGAATGCTGCTAGCAGTGCTGCTTGTAATGGGTGTGTCGAGTCTGCTACTGCGGGCATAACTTGAACAACTCCCACTTTAGTCGGTTTTTTATTTTGATGCCAACGCCAGCCGATTAATGCGGTGGTCAACCATGCGAGCGTCACAATCAACGTGGCCAGTTTCCATGGCAATGCTGCATCAGCGGTTTCATTTTCTGCGGGTGTTTGGATGAGCGGTGCTTCGTTGGCAAATGTATTTTGAGTAACAGGAAGCGCTGCAGCTGTGACGGTGAATGGCTGTCCGACTAGTGTGACCTGTGACATGGCAGAGCGCTCTGGGTCAAAATAGGAGATCGTTACATCGGGAACGCGATAGGCTCCGGCTGCCAGCGGCATGATGAAGTAGCGATAGGTGACCATGCTGCTGCCATCGTCACTTCCTTCTACAATTTTACGTGTGTCACTTTCTGAGTAGACCTTTAGCCCTGGCGGGAATTGAATGGGCGGGGGTGTTGCTGAAAGATTGATAAGATTCGTGGCTGCCTGCAATGTGATTAGTAGTTGAAAACTCTGGTGTTGAATGATCTCTGGATTAATAGTTGATTGTGTTAACGTCGGCCTGCCAATAATTGCGTGAGAGGGTACGTTTGCAGGTAATGGCATTGTTTCGATCGTGATGTCATTAAAGGGGAAGCGCAGTTGTTCGCCAGCGACGGTTTCAACCCAGACATCGGGCAGATAGAGATGAATGGTTTGATTAATCGCAGGGGCGACTGCCCACGCGGTGCGAGTGACATTATAGCTCACACCATTATGCTGCTCGGTGCGATCAGCCTGGGGTAGCTGACTCAGCTGAATTTGTAGTTTTGGTTCGCTTTCAATCGCGCCACCCAATTTGGCACTCTTGAGCTCAACGCGGTGGTAAAGATCGAGATAGACAATGGTCTGTTCGCGCAACCAGAGCGCAGTCTTCAAAGTGCCGCTGCGAGTGAAGACTAGTGGTGTATTTTCAACGCTTGTTGGCAGAACTGTGATGATGATCGGTTTTGAGCTTTGGCCATCGACCGTAAAGGACGGAATGGTGAGTTCTCCTGTTCTTTTGGGAAACAGTGTGACGGTCACTTCTGAGCTGGAACGCCCTCGGTTTTTGAATGGGCTATAGCGGTTGCTTGCCTGTGGAATGCTAAGTTCAAAGTTATCCGTTAATAGCGTCAGGTCAATATTAGGGTCGATGCCCTGTGCGCGCAGGCGTGTGTCGCTATTAATTAATGCAAGCGTTAAGGTGATGTGTTCACTGATAATGAGCTGCTTTTTATCGACATGCGCTTCAAGTGTTGCGGCGCTCAGTGCGGTATTAAAGAGCGCAAGCAACAGTGTGACCACCGCAGGGAATAGATGACGTCTTACCACGGTTTTTCCTCTGCCTTTAATTTGATATCTTCCTCTTGCAAAGAGAAGCGCTGTTTCATGAACGTATGCCCTAGCCGTTTATTGATTGCCTGTGCTTGTTGCAATGCATTGTCCCAGTTGATTGATTGTGTGTCGCCATCGTTACCCGTGGGGAGGGCGGGTGGCTGTTCGTGACTCGCTGTCTGTTGTTGGCTATTAATAGACGAGTGGTCACTTGTTTGAGGTCTGTTTTGCGAATTACGCTGTTCACTCTGTTGGCTGGTTGATGTCAATTGTGATGCGCTCAATTGTGCCTCATTGTCATGGCTTGTATGGATGGCTATTCGCGGCTCTTTTTCCCGCTTACTTTCCTGTACACCACCCTGTTGTGCCAGCGCCTGGTTGACTAGGTTCAAGTTATGTGCGGCGCGTGAAAAGTTGCTTTGAAAGTGTAACGCTGTTTCAAAGTCGTTTGCAGCGTCGTTGAGCTTTTGAATGCGGCTGAGTGCATTACCTCGGTTGTAGTGGGCCTGTGCGCGTTGCACATCATCTTTTGCCAATAGCAGTGCGCGGCTGAATGCATCGACGGCAACCTGCCACTCCTGTTGTCGGTATGCCGCGACACCATAACCGAGTTGTCCATTGTAACTATCGATATCGCGGTAGCGATAAGCGGCTTCAGCATGACGTTTTTCGGAAAGCGCCTCAAAGGCCTGTTTTTCATTCCATATATCAAAAAATGATGTGGCGTGTGCAGGTGAGGGCGGAGTGATGATGAAGACGGATAGTATTATCAAAAAAAGATTGGCTCGCTGCTGCCGGATGCCGGAAATAATGAACAGTAATATAGCCGCAGCGATTAACCATGAGAAAAACTGAAACTGCTGTGGTTGATATGGGGCTCGATAACTGTTGAGGGCTTCTAGTTTATCGAGTTCACGAAAGATCGACTGCCAGTCACTATCGTCATGACTCATGGGGGTGTAGATACCACCGCTAGTGGTGGCGAGTTGCTGTAATGCCGCTTCCTCTAATCGTGAAACGACGACCTCGCCGTTGTAGTGAAGGCGTTTTCCCATTTCATTGGGCACCATGCCGCCAGTTGGGGTGCCTATGCCCATAATCATTAATGGCATCTTGATTTTATGCAGACGTTTGGCGATGTTGATGTTTGCCTGGGGATTAAAATTTTCCCCATCGGTGAGCAGAACGATGGCGCGCCCCTCTTTTTCGCTGTGGGCAAGTGATTGCATGGCTCGTTCCAGTCCTTGAGCGAGGTTGGAACCGAGTCTACGTGTTAGCGTGGTTTCCATGGCATCACTGAAGTGATGTAGTGTGTCTCGATCTGCAGTGAGTGGCAGTACTTGATAGGCGTTGCCAGAATAAGCAATGAGACTGGTGCGATCTGCTTTAAGACGACTGGTGAAATCACGTAGTTCAAGTTTGGCACGGGTTAAGCGTGTTGGGGTAATGTCATCCGCTGCCATTGAGGGTGATATATCTAGCACCACGGCGATGTCGATACTGCGCGCAATATTCTCTTCACTGCTGTCACTAAAATAGGGGCTGCTGGCCGCGATCGCGGTCAATACCCAGGCAGCCAATAGTAACCATGGTGTTGAATAACGATGTGGATTTCGTGGCTGAGTGAGTAGCCAGCGCCATAGGTTGGGGGCGATAAACTGTGCTAGTCTCGTTTTGTGTTGACGGCTGCGTGGGCGCAGTTGTTGTGCCATCATGATGGCGAGTGGTATGACGAGCAGTAGTAGCCACCAGGGTTGGCGTAGCGTTAATTGATCCAGGTTTTCAATCATGGCAGTACCTGCTGCCGCCTGTTGCGTTCATTAAACAGCAGTAGCGACAGGGCCAGTAATAGTGGTAGCCAGAACCATTCGTCACGCGGGATCAATGTTGGGTCATCGATATTGATGGGTTCGAGTTGATCGATGTCCTTAAAAATTGCCTGTAGTGTTTGAGTATTATTGGCATGAAAGTAACGTCCACCAGTTTCCTGGGCAATGCGCTGCAGCAGGATTTCATTTAATGGTAATTCAGTGTAGAGCGGTTGCTGTTGAGGGCCACGCGGGAAGGCGACCATGCTGTTGGTACCGACACCAATGGTATAGATGCGCAGTTGATATTGCTGTGCGAGTAAAATGGCAGATTCAGGGCTGACATGTCCGGTGGTATGGCTGCCGTCTGTTAGTAAAATAAGAATGCGTGATTTAGCTGGGCGCGCTTTCATGTGGTCGGCAGCAAGTGCAATGGCATCACCAAGTGCGGTGCGTTCACCGGCAAGGCCGTTATGAATTTCGCCTAGAAAACTGTGTGCCAGTGCCAGGTCGGTGGTGAGTGGCATAAAGACAAAGGCATCATCGGCAAAGGCGATTAAACCAACACGATCACCATCGCGTTGTTTTAGAAATTGTTGTGCCATCATTTTAGAAATATCGATACGACTGGTGAGGTCACCTTCGTGAACAAAGTCCTGTGCCAGCATCGAACCAGAGATATCGACGGCAAGCATCATGTCGTGCCCCGGGCGTTTGACTGGTTCATCACTATGTAGCCATTGTGGGCGTGCTGCGGCGATAAACAACAACGCGCAGCCGAATATCCATAGCCACGGTAAACGAGCCTTTTTGTGGTGAGTATTGGCTAGCTGTATGAGCAGTTCAGCCTGGCTATGGCGAATGGCGGCCACCTCTTGATGACTTGAACGGGTGTGAGTGCGTTTCGTGGTGCGAGCGGTAAACCGCCATAATAGGAGTGGCAGGGGCAACAGCAGCAGCCAGTATGGAGTGGCGAACTCAAACATTTTGTTTGTCTTGATTGGCATGCTGAGATGCACTTAACCACAGGCGTAACTGCTCAAAAGTATTGCGGGTGAGTGGTTGTGTGGTTGCGTGGGGTTGATAGCGTAGCTGGTTAAATAGCGTGAGTGTCTGTTGCCATGTTTGTTGGCTATACGCGAGGCTCGGTGGGCAGTGGTGGTTGAGTTGAGACAGGTTAAGCCCGAGGCGAAGTAGTGTGCTCAGTCGATACGCAGTCTCACGTGCATCGATCTCACCATTGGACCACGCAGTTTCAATGATGGTAAGTCGTTTAAGTGCTTGTTGTGCATTGCTATCTGGTCTGGTTGCTGATGACAGTTGACGACGACGGTTGCTTAGATAGATAAATGTGATGATGGCCAATACTAGTACTGCGCCGATGAAGATGAAGGCTGGCCATAACGCAGGTTCGGTTGGAAGTTGCACGTCTGCGAGACGAGCAAGCATTAGCGCATGGTTGATGGAGGGCGCAATTGTATTGCTTTCCGCTATCATTGAAGTTGTGTCAACTGCTGTAGCGTATTGCGGTGGTTGTAGAGGGTGTGCAGTGGCAGTTGGCTGCGCAGGCAGAGTTGTTCGAGTGTGTGGCGACGTTGTTGCATTGTGTTGGCATAGGCTTCGCGCAGTGCCGTGTTGTTGGTATCGATGATGTGGCTGTTGCCCGTTAATGGCGAGATGACACGAATTTTACCGCAGGCTTCCAGGCGCTCTTCGGCGGGGTCGGTGATGCGCAGCGCCATGGATTCGAAGCGTGATGCGATATCGAGCAGTGCTGGTTGATCTCTCTCATTGATGTCATGCAGGTCGCTAATTAACGTGAGCGAGCTACCTCGTTCAGCCGTGTGGCTGATTTTCTCAAAGAGGGCGTTAAGTGCGGGTGGCTTGGTTTGTGTTGTGTTATTCAGCGGAGCTGCTGCAGCCTGTAAGAAAGGTAATGTCCCTTCGAGCGTTTGTGATGATGAAAAGAATTGTGCTTCGTTGCCAAGCACAACACCTGCGACGCGTTCACGCGCGGCGAGTGCAGCGAAGGCGAGGATGGCCGCGCAGCGTGCCGCAGTGGTTGCTTTCAATTCGACGCGACTGCCAAACTGCATCGACGGTCGACGATCAATTACGAGGAAAAGGCTACGCTGGCGTTCGGCCAGAAACACCTTGCTGGTCGGTTTGCCACTGCGTGCGGTGGCGCGCCAGTCCATGTGGCG
>QIHH01000069.1 GCA_003230195.1 Gammaproteobacteria bacterium | reverse complement strand
TTAAAAGATGTGGTGATGAATGAAAAAGAAGGCACGCTGGTATCTAACGGAGAGAATGCATGATCGATGAAATCACTAAAGATGCTGAAATCCGTATGGGAAAAAGTATCGAGTCACTGAAACTTGCGTTCGCCAAAATGCGTACTGGGCGTGCCAATGCGAGCCTGCTGGACCATATTAAAGTCTCTTATTACGGTAATGATGTGCCGTTGAGTCAGTGTGCGACCGTATCGGTTTCTGAAGCGCGTACATTGACCATCAGTCCGTGGGAAAAAGAACTGGTGCCAGTGATTGAAAAGGCGATTATGCGCTCCGACCTTGGTCTGAACCCTTCAACAGCCGGTACTACTATCCGAATTAGTATTCCACCGCTGACCGAAGAGCGCCGCAAGGATATGATCAAAGTGGCTCGCGCTGAAGCAGAGAATGGGCGTATTGCGATTCGCAGTATTCGTCGTGATGCCAACAGTGATTTTAAAGAGCTTCTGAAAGAGAAAGAGATTACTGAAGATGACGAGCGTAGTGCTGAAGACGGAATACAGAAACTGACTGATCGTTTTGTTGCAGAGGTGGAAACACTGCTGACGGCAAAAGAAAAAGACTTGATGGAGATTTGATTCGGTGTAATGTGGTGTATAAGCAGATGCCACTTACTCATTTATGTAGAATAACTGCACTACACTCGTTCTGCCTTGCAGGACAAAAAAACAAACCCAGCAGAGCGGCCTTATTCATTGAGAACACACCCTGAGATGTTTGCTAGCAAACCTGAAGACACCCAGACAACCATAAATTCTGACGCTATACCACGTCACATTGCGATCATTATGGATGGCAATGGCCGCTGGGCTAAAAAGCGCTTTATGCCGCGTATCGTTGGCCATAAAGCCGGTGTTGAAACGGTGCGGGCGATGGTGCGCCACTGCGCTGAAAAAAAGATCGAAGTACTGACTCTGTTTGCCTTTAGCAGTGAAAACTGGCGTCGTCCTGAAAAAGAAGTGCGCTTGCTGCTAGAACTCTTTGTGATGGCACTAAAGCGCGAAGTAAAGCGGCTTAATGATAATAATGTCATTTTAAAAGTCGTTGGTGATTGCGCTGCTTTCCCGCAAGCACTGCAGCAGGAAATCGCTAATGCGGAAGCGACCACTAGTACTAATACTGGCCTGAAATTAGTGGTTGCTGCGAACTATGGTGGACGTTGGGATATTGTGCAGGCAACACGCGCGTTGGCTGCTGAAGTGGCAAGTGGAAAGCTTGACCCTGCACAGATTGATGAGACTGCATTAGAACGTCATTTATCGCTCTACGGAATGCCGGAACCCGACCTTTTTATTCGTACCGGTGGTGAAGAGCGTGTGAGTAATTTTCTTTTGTGGCAGCTTGCCTATTGTGAAATGCACTTTACTGAGACTCTGTGGCCTGACTTTGATGGCGATGCATTGGATGTGGCACTGAATTCTTTTAGTAAGCGCCAGCGTCGTTTTGGGCGTACCGGTGACCAGGTGGAGCTGGATGAAAATGCTTAAGCAGCGTGTTATTACCGCGCTGATTTTAGCGCCGTTATTTGTCTGGAGTGTGATTGCGCTGCCGACGACTTATATCTCGATACTGTTTGCGGTGATGATCACGATTGGCGCGACTGAGTGGATGCGTCTGATGGGGGATCCTGCGCCGATTGGAAAATACCCTTTTATTGGGCTTGTCTGGCTACTGATGCTAGTGAGCGGCTGGCTGAGCCAGTACACGATGCTCTTTTATCTATTGCTCACAGCGACTGCGTTATGGTGGTGTTACGCGGTTTGGTTGCTGCAACGCTATAGTGCGCACGTGTTGAACTGTGAAGCACAGGGGGAAATGAATCAATTCCCACTTTCAGGGCTGGCGGCCATCGGTGTCGTGCTGTTAGTGCCGAGCTGGATTGCGATGGTGGTACTGCATTCAATATCACCCTATTGGTTGCTGTTAATGATGGTTTTGATCTGGGGTGCCGATACCGGTGCTTATTTCTCAGGACGAGCCTTTGGTAAGCGCAAGCTAGCACCACAAGTGAGCCCTGGTAAAAGCTGGGAAGGCGTCGCGGGCGCGATGGCGATGGCTGTTGTGGTCGCATTAGTGGGTGGGGTATTGCTTGATGTCAGTGGTGTTGCGCTATTGGGTTTAGTGTTCTTATCTCTGATTACTGTCGCATTTTCGATTGTCGGTGATTTGGTGGAGAGTTTGATGAAGCGCCGTGTTGGGGTAAAAGATAGCGGTACCTTGTTGCCTGGTCATGGTGGTGTACTGGATCGTATCGATAGCCTGACAGCCGCAGCCCCGGTCTTTGCTTTAGGTGTTTTCCTGTTGGGTATCCGCGCATGATTGGTATTACTGTTCTGGGATCGACTGGCTCGATCGGTGTCAGCACGCTTGATGTGATTGCGCAGCATCCTGAACAGTATCGCGCGGTGGCATTGACGGCTAATCGAAATGTTGAACGCTTATTCGACCAGTGTGTCGTGCATCGTCCCGATTATGCCGTGATGAGTGATGCGGTAGCCGCAGAACAGTTGCAGCAAAAAATTCAGACGGCCGGTATCGAAACCGAAGTGCTGTCGGGTATGACCGGCCTGGAGAAAGTGGCTGTGCTGCCTCAGTGTGACCAAGTGATGGCGGCGATTGTGGGAGCTGCGGGTCTGTTACCCACATTGACCGCGGCTCGAGCCGGTAAGCGGGTTTTGCTCGCGAATAAAGAGGCGTTGGTGATGTCTGGCCACCTCTTTATGGATGCGGTACACGAACATGGTGCTGAATTGTTGCCGATTGATAGCGAGCACAATGCAATTTTTCAATGCATGCCAGAACATTTTAATGGGTTTGAAGATGGTGGTATTGAACAAATTCTGCTGACAGGATCTGGAGGGCCATTCCGTGCAGTTGATTCTGCTGAACTGCTTGACGTCACGCCAGATCAGGCCTGCGCCCATCCCAACTGGGTGATGGGACGAAAAATTTCAGTTGATTCCGCGACGATGATGAATAAAGGATTAGAGTTGATTGAGGCGTGCTGGTTGTTTGCTGTGCCGCCTGAAAAAATTCAGATTGTGGTGCACCCACAAAGCATTATTCACTCCATGGTGGAGTATATTGATGGCTCAGTATTAGCGCAGATGGGAAGCCCCGATATGCGTATTCCGATTGCCCACGCAATGGCATGGCCCCAGCGTATGTCATCAGGGGTTGAGCGTTTGAATTTTTTTGATGTGGCGCGACTGGACTTTGAACGCCCGGATGATGCGCGTTTTCCTTGTCTGCGGCTAGCGCGTACGGTGGCAGAGCAGGGTGGCACGGCAGCCGCAACCCTTAATGCAGCGAATGAAATAGCAGTTGAGGCCTTTCTTGATGAAACACTTGGTTTTATGGATATTAGCGAGGTGATTGAAGCAACCTTGGCTGATGTGAGCGCACACACGGTGGATAGTCTAGCGATTGTATTGCAGGCTGATGCGGCAGCGCGTGAAGTGGCGAAAAGCCATGTTGAGAGGTTGAAGCTAATATGATGGAATCTATTTTATCCTCGATTTTCTTTTTCATCATTGCGATTGGTGTATTGATTACGGTGCATGAGTTTGGTCACTTCTGGGTGGCGCGTAAGGTCGGTGTCAAGGTGATTCGTTTTTCGGTGGGGTTTGGTAAGCCGCTGTTTAGCTGGCGTCGCGCGAATGATGAAACTGAATATGTGATCGCTATGTTGCCTCTTGGTGGTTATGTGCAGATGCTGGATGAACGTGAAGGGAATGTTGCGCCTGAAGAGCTTGATCGAGCTTTTAATCGTAAGTCACTGGCGAGTCGTACCGCAATTGTTGCGGCTGGTCCTATCTTTAACTTTATATTGGCGATCGCTATCTACTGGCTCATTTTGATGATGGGTGTGAGCGGGGTTAAGCCAATCGTTGGTGACATTAATGAGGCGAGTATTGCCTCGGCTGGTGGTTTTCAACGAGGCGATGTGATTACCCATGTGGGTGATACAAAAACAGTTACATGGGGAATGGCCGCAATGGCGTTGTTAGACCATAGCCTAGATGATGAATTGTTAGTAGTACGTGTGCTTGAAGATGGTGTAGTGAACAAAATTAGACAACTGGATTTCTCGACGCCGGGACTGGAACTTGAGCGTAAAAATCTGCTTGGTAGCATCGGTATCAATATTATGCGGCCACAGATTCCAGCACGCATTGGTGAGGTAACGCCGGGCGGTGCTGCGGACAAAGCGGGCATCATCAGTGGCGATCTGTTATTGACGGTTGATGGTGAGTTAGTCGGTGATTGGGCGAAGTGGGTTCATATGGTGAGAAAAAACCCTGAAACCTTGCTTCAGGTTGAGCTGGAGCGAGATGGTGGTGTGATGGCGGTTGATCTGAGACCAGCACGTTTATCGACCAAAGAGGGTGAAATTGGGCGTATTGGTGCCACGGTTAACTATCCAGAAGAGTTGTTTGAGGAATTTAATGCAGTTGAACGTTATCCCTTCTTTGCCGCATTTAATGCTGCGGTTGTTAAAACCTGGGATATGTCGTTACTAACATTACGCATGCTGGGCAACATGGTAGTCGGCAATGTGCCAGTCGATAATCTCAGTGGCCCGATTAGCATCGCACAATATGCCGGTTCCTCTGCAGGAATGGGTTTTGTTGCGTTCGCAGGTTTTCTGGCATTGATCAGTATCAGTCTAGGTGTGTTGAATCTGTTGCCAATTCCGATGCTGGATGGTGGGCATCTGTTCTATTATTTGATCGAATGGATTAAAGGGAGTGCTGTGTCAGAAGAGACCCAGATGATTGGGCAACGGGTTGGTATTGCGTTGTTGGCGCTGGTGATGGTGGTGGCATTTTACAACGATATCGATCGTTTGGTGAGTTAGCAGGTGACTGGTTTGCGGGTAGTACAGATGAAGTTGATGTTGCGTATTGGGGCACTGCTATTGATTGGTAGTTTTGGTGTGTCTTCAGCATGGGCTTTTTCCCCCTTTACGGTGCAGGATGTTGAAGTGCGTGGCCTTGAGCGTATTTCATTGGGCACAGTGCTGAATTATCTGCCGCTGAATGTTGGTGAGCAGTTGGATGAAGCGCGTGCAGATAACGTTATTAAAGAACTTTTTAAAACGGGTTTTTTCGATGATGTGAGTGTCGCATCGCGTGGCGATGTACTGGTGATTGTAGTGAGAGAGCGTCCTGCGATCGCGAGTATCGATATTTCTGGTAATGAAGGCATTGAGACCGAGGTATTAAATGGGGCGTTGGAGCAGGTTGGCTTGACGAATGGTCGCGTGTTTGACCGTTCTGCGCTTGATAAAGTGGTACGTGAATTGGAACGCCAATATATTAACCAGGGGCAGTATGGGGTCAAGGTTGAGTCTAAGGTGGTGACGCTTGAAGATGGACGGGTTGAGATCGATATCGATATCAACGAAGGCGATGCGGCCACCATTAAGCAGATTAACCTAGTAGGTAATCACGCCTATTCGGATGGCATTTTGCGAAACAAATTTCAACTTGATTCACCGGGCGTATTTTCTGGTGGTGAGCAATACTCACGCTTTAAATTGGGTGGAGATCTGGAGTCATTGCGCTCATATTACCTTGATCGTGGTTACATTAATTTTAATATCGATTCGACACAAGTCACCTTGTCGCCGGATAAACAGGATATGTTTATCTCGATCAATGTCTCAGAAGAGTACCAGTACTCGATTAACGAAATAAAACTGGCCGGTGACCTAGTGTTGTCTGAAGCAGAGTTAAGGCCTTTAATTGCACTTGCCGAGGGTGATATTTTTTCACGTAGTAGGGTAACGGCGAGCACAGAGGCGTTAAATAGCCGCTTAGGAGCAGAGGGTTTTGCTTTCGCTAATATTAATGCGATTCCAGAGGTGGATAAGGAAAATCAGCTGATTTCTTTAACCTTTTTTATCGATCCAGGACGTAGAGTCTATGTACGCCGAATTAATATTAGTGGCAATAAGAATACGAAAGACGAAGTGGTGCGACGTGAGTTCCGCCAGATGGAAGGTGGTTGGATTTCAACCGCACAGATAGATCGTTCCAGAGTGCGAGTGCAGCGCTTAGGTTTTTTTGAAAATGTCAATATTGAAACGCCATCCGTGCCGGGTGTTGAGGATCAGGTTGATGTCGCGCTTTCTTTAGATGAGCGCTCCTCTGGTTCATTGACGGCTGGTTTTGGTTTTTCTCAAACCCAGGGTATGCTGATTAATGCCAGTATTAGCCAGGACAACTTTATGGGTAGTGGTAAGCGTATTACTGCGAATATCAATAATAGTGATGTGAATACGGTCTACAGTTTTTCATACAATAATCCATATTATACGGTCAATGGAGTGAGTCGTGGCTTTAATCTCTCTTTTAGAGAGACAGATGCGAGCAGGGCGAATATTGCCTCATACACCTCTGACCAGTATGGTATTGGTGTTAATTATGGTTTCCCGTTGAATGAATTCAACCGAGCATCACTCGGGATTGCTTATGAAAGTACTAATATCCAGACTTCGGTGTTAACACCCCAGTCAGTTCTTGATTTTTTAAATGCAAACTCGGACGAGTTTGATATCTATAAATTGACGTTAGGCTGGTCCCATGACACTCGTGACCGAACTATTTTTGCCAATGATGGCCTATTAGTGAGTTTGAGTAACACCATCGCTCTTCCGGGCAGTGGCCTAGAGTATTATAAGGTTGATGCTCGCGCGATGAAATTTCAGCCAATTACTAAAAGCTTTACGCTTTTGATAAAAGGACTGGTAGGGTATGGTGATAGCTATTCTGATACCACACGCCTGCCATTTTTTGAACATTATTATGCGGGTGGCAGTAGCTCAGTGCGTGGTTATGAGGGTAACTCGCTTGGGGTGCAAGAAGGTAATGTGTCACAGGGTGGGGCACTGAAAGTGGTTGGAAATCTTGAGCTAATTGTGCCGATGCCATTTGTGGATGAGGATAACCGTTCGCTACGCTTGAGTGGTTTCTATGATATTGGTAATGTATTCACTAGTGGCAATGACTATGATTCGGCGGAATTGCGGACATCGACAGGGATCGCTCTGATCTGGATGTCACCGATTGCGCCGCTGACATTTAGTTATGCATTTCCTCTGAATGATAAAGAGGGTGATAAACTTGAGCGCTTCCAGTTTACGTTGGGATCTTTTTTCTTCTAGATTATTGAAAGTTGAGGTTGAGGTTTGAATAAAATAATCAAAATGGTTTTGGTGGGTGTTATGTCAATGTTTTTGGCATTACCTGTGACGGCCGCTGACCTTAAACTGGGGTATGTTGATGCTGTGAAGCTGTTTCAGGAGGCTCCGCAGGCTGCGCAGTCTGAGGTAATGTTACGGGAAGAGTTTGCTAACCGTGAAAAGGAATTATTAGCCTCGCAGACAAAGGCGAAAGAGTTGGGTGATCGCCTCAGACGTGATGAAATGGTGATGAGTGAGAGCGAGCGTAAAAAGATTGATCATGAACTAACCTCGCTGTCACGAGATATGAGGCGTAATCAGGAAGAGTTTCGTGAAGACCTGAACCGCCGCCGTAATGAAGAAATTGCAAAGGTACAGGAATTTATTAAACAGGTTATCGATAAGATTGGGCGGGAAGAGAGTTTTGATCTGATCTTTTTTGAAGGGATTGCCTTTGCAAACCCTAAGCTTGAGATTACCTCAAAGGTACTTACTCGACTACAAACGCTCTCTAAATAGCCGTAAAAGGATATATTCACTTGGGATTAACGCTGGCGCAACTGGCATCTCACCTTGGGTGTGAATTTGATGGTGATGCTGCGTGCCTGATCTCAGGTGTTGCAACACTGGTGAATGCAACCGCGGGCGACCTGAGTTTCCTAGCGAGTTCAAAATACCGAGCTGATCTGGCTGCCACACAAGCATCGGTGGTGGTGATGGCAGATCGAGACCGCACAGTTTTCGTCGGGAATGTACTGATTGCAAAAAACCCTTACCTTATCTATGCGCGGGCAGCACAGCTGTTTTACCCTGAGATGCTTCATGATGGTGGTATCCATCCCTCCGCGGTGGTCGATCCCGCAGCGCAGATTGATGTTTCGGCGTGGGTTAATGCACTTTGCGTGATTGGCCCTGGTGTCATTGTGGGTGCTAATGCCCAGATTGGAGCGGGTTGTATTCTCGATAGTGATATTACGATTGGCCGCGATTGCCGTTTATTATCGAATGTGGTGATTCATGGCCGTGCCTCATTGGGTGAGCGTTGTGTGATTCAAGCCGGTGCGGTGATCGGTAGTGATGGCTTTGGTTATGCCAATGACCGGGGTAAGTGGGTTAAAATCCCGCAGGTAGGTGGTGTAGTATTGGGTGATGATGTTGAAGTGGGAGCCAATACTACCATTGATCGCGGTGCCTTGAGTGATACGATTATCGAAAATGGAGTTATACTGGATAATCAGGTACAGATCGCTCACAATGTTCATATTGGTGAACAGACTGCAATTGCGGGTTGCACGGGTATTGCCGGGAGTACACATATTGGAAAACGATGTGCGATTGGCGGTCATGTGGGCATCGTTGGCCATTTGACGATTGCAGATGGAGTGCAGATTAGCGCCAAGACATTTGTCAGTCAGTCGATTGATAACGCTGGTTTTTATTCGTCCGGCACACCGCTTGAGCCTAATGCCCGCTGGCGCAGGAATTTTGTGCGGATGAAACAGCTGGATGATATGGCACACCGCATCAAAATGCTTGAGAAAATGATTCACAAATTATCTAATGATGTTTGAAGGAAAAGGTAGAGTAGAAGGGATGACGCAGGAGAAGGAAGGGCCGGTTGATGTGGGGGCGATGGATATCCATCAAGTAATGCAGCATTTGCCGCACCGTTACCCATTTTTGCTGGTTGATAAAGTGACCAGCTGTGTGCCAGGTGAATCACTCTCCGCACTGAAAAATGTGACAATCAATGAACCTTTTTTCCCAGGGCATTTTCCGATTAAGCCGGTGATGCCGGGGGTTTTGATTCTTGAAGCACTGGCCCAGGCGACTGCTATTCTCATCGCAAAGAGCATGAGTGCTGCACCGACCGGTGAAACGCTTTATTATTTAGTGGGTATCGATAGCGCTCGTTTTAAACAGCCAGTTGAACCCGGTGATCAATTGATATTGAAAACTGATCTTATCCGTAACAAGCGTAGTATCTGGAAGTTTGATGCTAAAGCATTAGTTGGTGATACTGTAGTGGCGAGCGCTGAAATTATTTGTTCGGTGCAATCTGCATAATGAATTGTGTATAAATAAAGAAGGTTTATGATTCATAGTTCTGCCAGTAACGGTGGGGCCTTTTTCGACTATCGGGCCGGATGTTGAGATCGGTCGTGGTAGTGTTATCGCTTCTCATGTGGTGGTGAAGGGGCCGACTACCATTGGTGAAAATAATCAGATTTTTCAGTTTGCCTCAGTGGGTGAAGATCCGCAGGATAAAAAATACCAAGGTGAGGCAACGCGCCTTGAGATTGGTGACAACAACGTGATTCGCGAAGGTTGCACACTCAATCGAGGTACGGCTCAAGATCGTGGTGTGACCTCTATTGGGGATGGTAATTTGATCATGGCGTATGTCCATGTTGCACATGATTGCGTGGTGAAAAACAATACAATTTTAGCCAATAATGTTGCGCTTGCCGGGCATGTTACGGTGGAAGATTTTGCCATTCTGGGCGGTTATACCTTGGTGCATCAGTTTTGTGTGATTGGTTCATACGCATTTACCGCGATGGGCAGTGTGTTGCCAAAAGATGTACCGCCTTATGTACTGGTCTCTGGTCATATGGCGAAGCCATTTGGCTTGAACATAGAAGGGCTGAAACGGCACGGTTTTAGTAGTGAAACGATTCGAGATCTACGTCGTGCCTACAAATTAATCTACAAAACGGGTATTACCATTGAGCAGGCATCGCAACAGATGCGTGAACTTAATCCTGTTTCTGATGAAATTGCTGTGTTGGCTGACTTTATTGAAAAGTCACATCGTGGCATTGTTCGTTAACCATTTTACGTTATCTGAGAGATAATCATCGTGCGTATCGGGATTGTTGCAGGAGAGGCATCAGGAGACCTGCTTGGCGCTGAATTGATGCAGGCGATTAAGCGGCGTGTACCAGAGGCCCGCTTTGAAGGAATCGCAGGCCCAAAGATGATCGGACAGGGGTGTGATGCGCTTTATCCTTCTGAAAAACTGGCGGTAATAGGGTTGATCGGTATTGGCAAGTATATGGAACTGCGCTCAATTCGTGCGGGGCTTGCGCGCAAACTGATTAATGATCCGCCTGATATTTTTATTGGGATTGATGCACCTGATTTTAATATTGGGCTTGAGACTCGCCTGCGCAAGCAGAATATTCCGACCGTGCACTACGTGAGTCCATCGGTCTGGGCATGGCGTCAGTATCGTTTGCCAAAGATTGCACGTGCAATTGATTTGATGATCACCTTATTTCCATTTGAAGCAAAATTTTACGAAGAGCATAATGTCCCCGTTAAGTTTGTGGGGCATCCCTTGGCGGATATGATTCCGCTAGACAGTGATAGCGTTGCAGCGCGCCATGCATTAGGGCTGCCGCAGGACAAGAAAATTATTGCACTGCTGCCGGGGAGCCGAATGGGAGAGGTCTCTCGCCTCTCAGGTTGTTTTGTGCAAGCTGCCGCACAGTGCATAGAGCAACGACCAGACCTTCACTTTGTGGTACCTTTTGCTAACAGTGAAACACGCGACATATTTGAACAGGCGTTGAAAACAAAGGCTCCACATCTACCGATCACTATTGTTGATGGTCAGTCACGTGAGGCGATGGCCGCAGCCGATGCGGTGTTACTTGCCAGCGGTACGGCAACCCTAGAAGGGATGTTACTAAAAAAACCGATGGTGGTTGCCTATCGCCTCAAGCCTTTTTCTTATTGGTTGGCGATGCAGCTATTGAAGGTTGATAACTATTCATTGCCTAATTTGTTGTTAGGCAAACGTGTGATTCCTGAGATTATTCAGGATGATGTCACACCTGATAGCCTTTCCAGTGCCGTGTTGGCTTACTTGGATGCCCCTGAAAAGGTGGCCGACTTACAGCAACAGTTTCTAGCCGTTCACCATGAGCTGAGGAAAAATGCTAGTGAAAATGCAGCGGATGCTGTGTTGTCGGTGGTTGAGCGTACACGTAGTATGGGATCCGGCCCAGCAAAAATCTGAGCGCTTGTTGGAAATTATGGGTAATGGAAAGCGCTAAACGCTATGTGTTTAAGGAGTAGTTGTGATTGTAGTATATGGACTTAGAAAATTAGATAAAGACCTGCCATATAGCCTTCTACCTTGGAATAGCAGCGTAAACATTAAAAAAATTAATCTAAGTGAATGAATAGTCTCCTTATGACTTGAATTCAGGATCTACATTTTTTAATTTTCGCACCCAAAAAATATTTTTCATCAATTTTC
This sequence comes from Gammaproteobacteria bacterium, assembly GCA_003230195.1. Classification (GTDB taxonomy): domain Bacteria; phylum Pseudomonadota; class Gammaproteobacteria; order SZUA-140; family SZUA-140; genus SZUA-76. Next base: position 262 of record QIHH01000069.1, on the reverse strand, counting down.
AGGAATTTTCAGGCCATCTAAGCACCTTCAGCGGTGATTCTATCTGCAATCTCATCCAGTAGACGCCGCTATCCTACAAAGACTCGCACAACATCGAATATTGTAAACAAGGTTCATCAGCCCTATCTTTTTTTTGCTCGGGTCAAGCCGATCACGCGGATAAAAACATCCCCGCCTGTTCATTTTTCATTGAACCAAAGATGTGTTCTACGCGGGCGCGCACGGTTGACTTCTTACGATTGGCTGATTTATCTCGTTCATT
>QIHH01000012.1 GCA_003230195.1 Gammaproteobacteria bacterium | reverse complement strand
CTTTCTTCCGGCCAACCGCCATCCTCTGACGGCGGAACCAAGTCGAATAACTGCGGCTACCGTATTGCGGGGTTTTCAGATACTGCTCGTCTCGGGTACCACTTCACATGACATCATTTCCAGGTAAAGTTCCAAGAAATATTTTTAGCCTGTTTTCACAAATTACGCACATAAAAAACGAAAGCATTAAAAGGCGGACTGCGCAAAATATAGGATTATTTTTTATATGCACAAGATAACAGGAACAAAGAGTATAGAGCCTAATCGGGTGCTTTGCTTCTGGTCAGTTGTTTTGTCACCAATAGCCCATAAAACCAGGTCGCAGTCAGCAGAGCTGTAACAATCCGTGCGGGTAATGATGTGATCAGCGGCTCAATACACTGGTCGTAGAATTCTAAAGAAAACTGCTGACCATCACCCTGTGCTACACCGGCTTCTCGATTACGCCGACAATCTTTTTGAAATGCGAGTTGCCATGCGTTCTCTGCGACATAACTACCGGTATCCATCCAGTAACGTAGTCCACGGCGGAACCCTTTCGCAAAACTAAGCCGATGGATGATGATCAGAAACGGCCCGAGGTTTAGCGTGTTCGCCTGGCTTTGTTGTCGATAAGCGGCTTTTGCGGCATCGAAAAAACTATGCAGGCCGATGCGTTCAAAATTACATAACAATGCATTGAGTGTCTGGCGCTGTTTTAGTCCTTCGCTTTCGAAGCGGCGTGCGGAAGTGCCTACCTTGCTGGGCAGGGTGACCCAGTGGCCAGTATCAAAAATTTTATTGGCTAAACGAGCGTCTTCCATATAGTCGAGTGATTCATCAAAGCCATTGAGTTGTTGCACGTAACGCTTTGATAACCAGAAGCCCTGGTCACCATTGATACAGTCGCGCCGATTGAGGGTGGTCTTCGCTTCATAGAAATAATAACCGCCATCGTGATCATCGTTAGTGCGTATAAAGCGCAATGGAAAGTGCCCCGCGATATTATCATTGTTAGCTGCATTGCGAGCTTGTTGCATCGCCTCTCTGGCATTGGCGAGTAACATGGGGTCGTCAATAGTTGTATCTGCATGTAAAAAAAGCAGGTCACTCGCACGTGCGCGAAGGGTGCCAGCATTCATCTGTCTGGCGCGGCCTGCAGGTGTATCAATGCTCTGAAGTTGAATCTTCACCGCGTTAGCTGCGGCGTGACAAAGGGGCAACGTCTCATCGTGACTGCCCCCATCTGCAATGATAATTTCAAAATGAATACCCTGTTGTTTACCCAGTGCCGTGATCAGGTCTGGTAAATTTTCGATTTCGTTGATGGCAGGGATGATAACCGAGAGTTCGTATTCGGGCGTGATGCTCATGCGCTGGTTAATTTTTCGATTGGGCCAAGTAATCGTTCGGCCTCATTCAAATCTTCCGGCCGATCAATATCCTGAAAGGTTTTAAGTTCTATGACTGGCCACTGAAGAACGGCGATTTTTTCACGAGTGGCGGCAAGTACTTCACCACTGCCCCAGTTGATATCGGAAAATAGTGCCGGCGAAAAGTGGGTCAATCCCATTAACACATAACCACCATCACTTGCCGGGGCGAGTACAATGTCGCTGTCATTTTGTAGGTGTGTGAAGGCCTGCTTGAAATCTGCTTCGCTAAGTGCGGGGCAGTCGGTACCGATGATGACGCTATTAAAATCCTGTTGCAGGTTATGGTTCATCGCATGTGCCATCCGTTCGCCGAGGTTTGCACCTTGTTGCTGGTGTAGTGTCACGGGAAAGTTATTTTTACAGCTGTCGAAAAATGGATGGGTAGTATCCGGCGCACACCATAGTTGCACTGGGCAGAGCGCGGTACCAGTGACCGTGGTTAAGGTATGCGCGACTAAGCGTGCATGCAGTGCTGCTGCGCCTGCTTTACCGAGCGCGGGGATCAGGCGCGTCTTTGCTTTGCCTGCTTCGGGAGCTTTGGCAAAGACGACCAGACGTGTGTCAGGGAATTTCATGGTTAATGACAATAATAATTATAGTTCGTCATTCCGGCGCAGGCCGAAACCCAGAGGCCATCTAAAAACACTGGATTCTGGCCTGCATGACGTAAAATTTTTGCTGTTCTGTGTCAATTCAGCGCGCCACTACAGCTACTACCCTGTCCTGCAGTGCAGCCGTAGCAGTGGTCTTTAACGATAATCGGTTGTTCTTCGACATTAATCGTACTGAGTTCGCTGATATGGGTGCGTGATTTTTTATTGAGCCGCGCTGACAGCTCTAGCATCTGATTGAAGTCGCAGTCGTAGAGATAGCCTTGCCAGTCAACGCTAAGAGTGGAGCGACACATCACATCGCCAAGGGTATCGCGATTATATGCGTTGCGTAGTAGTGCCATGTATTCTTCAAACTGACCCTTTGAAATCAGCATGCTGCCAAAGCGTTTGATTGGCATGTTGGTGATGGTGAAAAGCTGGTTGAATTCGATTTCATAGTGTTCTGCGAGGTGAGTTTTGTATGATGCCTGTAGTGAAACTTGTGGGGGCGGTAGCACGGGTCCTTGAGGGTTGAACACAAGGTTTAGTGTGAGTCTGTTATTCGCTTTGCCGTAGCCGAGTGCATTGAGCTTTTTAAGTCCTTCGATACTGTCGTGGAAGACACCCTTGCCGCGTTGTGCATTAACGTTGTCTTCGAGGTAGCAGGGGAGTGAGGCCACGATCTCTACCTGCTGTTCCGCAAGAAACTCAGACAGCCCTTCATAGCCTTCTTCACTAAGAATGGTGAGATTGCAGCGATCAATCACTTTGATTCCGAGGGTGCGCGCACCACTGACCAGATCACGAAAATGCGGGTTCATCTCGGGTGCGCCACCAGTTAGGTCAAGTGTTTTAATATTGCTCTGTGCAAGGTAATTTAGAATATCGTCGATTGTCTCACGCGTCATAATCTCTTTACGTGTTGGTCCAGCGTTTACATGGCAATGCAGGCAGGTCTGGTTGCAGAGATAGCCGAGGTTAACCTGTAATGTCTCTAGCGATGCGCGGCGTAGTGCTGGAAAATCGGTGGCTTCAAGAAGCGGAAGCGTGGCGTGCATGGTAATTCCTTCTTGTTAGTGGTTAAGCAAGTGGTTTTTAGTGTTAGTGCCGTTTAGGGCGCGAATACTTCTGTCTCTGGATGGAAAGCATACCACGCAAACCAGAAGGCGGTGATGGTGGTCAGTTCTTTGCCGTTTTCATCATAGATCGTGCCGCTCTGGTGATCATCGTTATAGCGAATGTTGATGTTATGGATGCCAATTTTATCGTTGATGTTGTCATTTGTCTGGGCTAGAGCTGAAAAAGGGTAGGTTTTGCTGTGACCGTCGATTTCAATGCCGATAACTCGTGCTTTGGGATGAAAACGTGGGCTGTGATGGTTAACTGGAAAATAGATGTCCTTGCTGTCGATATAGCTACCATAAGGGTTACGATGGTGATTTCGTTTGAAGCCTGTATTGCCGCTTAATACAAGCGTCTCTGGGTGCTGTTGACGCCAGTCGCGCCAGCTAGTGTGGCTCATCGGAATACGGGTGAGTTTCTGACCCACGAGTGGGCCGCTGATGGCCTTGGCACGTATCTGTGACCACAGCGACTCGGTTTTGCGGTCATACAGCAGCACGTCGCTATTGTAGAGCAGGCCGGAGACACCAAAGTTATCACTGTTGGCTGGGATGATGTAGGCGACACCGGTGCCACATAGTGGACAAAAGGTAACGCTAACCGCTTGGTTGGAGAAGTGGTCGTTGACGATCTCGTGCCAGTTCATGATGTTGATGGGGAAGGCTTTACTGATGCCGTTGTGGTGGACACCGAGAATACGACTGTCGGCTGACAAGTGAGTTGCCTGGTTGGCGGAAATGAATTGAGGCGTATCGATTGCTGGAATACCGTCTTTAGCAGGGCCACTGCCGAATATCTCGTCGACCGGAATCAGGCTGTTGTTGAGTAAAAATCCATTTTTTTTGTCACGCTATCCGCGGCGTTTGAGCTGATTGCCTAGGATGTGGTTAGTAGCCATAGTGTGAGTGGTAAAAAATAGTGTCGATAGTTTTTAAGCATTTGGTCTGTATTCTCTGTCGATGCTGGGTCTGCTGGGGGTAGTCGTATGAATGGCTATAACCTTTCAGTTGGCATTTGGCATTAAGGTCTGGATTGCACTTTATGAGTTTGGATGAATAGCGAGTCGGGTCAAGTTTTTGTATGAAGCGGCGATACAGATGCATAGGATTTGATTTTTATGCTAGCCTGATAAAGGTCTGGCATAGGTCAGTTGGGCTGACAAGGGTGCGCAGGAGATCGAGTGATGAGTCAGGGAATGGAAGAGTTTGAGCAGGAACTACAGGCCTTAAAAGATTCATATGCGGAGCAGGTACCGCAAAAGCTGGCTGAAATAGATGCATTGTGGGGCTCGCTGGTCGAAAATGGCTGGGATGAGGTGATCTTCAAAACGTTTCATCGTATGGTACATAGTATGGCCGGTTCGGCGCAGGTGTTTGGTTTTACCACCATGGGTAAGAGTGCGCGTGAGCTTGAGATGCTGTTAAAGGCAGTATCTAACAGTGGTGAGCCGTTGAGTGAGGCGCAGTATGCAGCGCTGCCGGTGTTGGTGGAGGCGGTGCGGGCATCCGCTCAATTTCCTGATGGCTGATTAACGTTCTCTATTCGTTTTTATTTTCTTTTTTACCTAAGCGCTGCTTGATTGCACTGTTAATACGCATTTCCGCTTCATGTGAAAGTGGTGGTATTCCCTGGTTATCTTTTTCTGGTTGCATTAAGCGATGTGCTGAGCGCGCGATAAATTGTAGTTGCTTGTCGTAGCAGCTGCAGGTTTTGCAGATAAACAGGTGGAACTTGAGCTGCCACTTTTCTCTAAGCGATAGTTTTCGATCTATCCCCTGAGAGAGTAGTGCTCCAATTTCTTTGCATGACAGCATTAGCGTGCCTCTTGGTTCTGGTCATCGTTACTACGATTGAACCAGCGCGAATCCAGACAGCCGCGTAGGCGCATTCGTGCACGTGATAGCATCACCCACATATTGTTGGTCGTGGAGATATCCAGTAGCTTACAGATCTCTTCGCTTGATAGCCCTTTGACCTCACGCAGGATGAAGAGATCGGCGAGATGGTCTGGCAGGTGGGCGATACAGACAGTGAAGACCTTCCAGAACTCTTTGTTCTCGTGTGCCTGCTCAGGTTCCTGCCAGGTGCGCATCGGAATTGACCAGTGGCCGGTGTGATCAAACTGCTGGTTGAGTTGCTCGGTGAGCGATTCGATGTCATCACTGCTCTGCTCACGCTTGTGTTTGCGAAAGTGATCAATGATTTTGTGTTTGAGAATACCAATAAGCCAGGTTTTTTCTGATGACTGGCCAGAAAAGCGTTCGCGTGCCTTGAGTGCGGCAAGAAAGGTCTCTTGTACCATGTCTTCCGCCTGAGTCTCATCGCGCATCTTCATCAGGGCGTAGCGAAATAACGCATCGCCATGTTGCGCTACCCAGGTGGCTGGATCAGAAACCGAACTCATGTTGAAGGTTCTTCCTTAAAGGTTAGCTCGCTTTGGGGAAAATTGCTTCGGCAGGGAATACCGGCCCGTCGACGCAGACCCGTTTCATTGCCGTGGTGCCATCGTCATTGTATACCTTGACCACGCAACCCGCACAGCCACCAATCGCGCAGGCCATAAACTCTTCCAGTGAGACCTGACACGGCAGATCAAATTCCTGTGCAACTTTGGCCACCGCTTCCAGCATCGGGTGTGGGCCGCAGGCAAACAGTTCCACTTCGCTGAGCTGCGCATCATCTAAAGTATTAAGCCAGGCGTGTGCGAGGTCGGTAATGTAGCCTTGATAGACACCGGGAAAGTCCTGCTGGCTGGCAAGGCGACTCGGGATGCCCCAGTCTTCCATTAACGGCATGGCGGCGATGGTGGCATCTGGTAGGCCAGGAACCATGATCTGCGAGGGACGTGTTTTAAACGGAAAGGGTGTTTCGGATCCCATGAAGATCATTGGATTGTAGGTGTTTTTCAGCTTGCGCGCCTCGTCTGCGATAAAGACCATTGGCGGGATGCCAACGCCACCACCGAGCAGCAGTGGACGTGGCCGCTCGGGGTTAAGCACAAATGGTTTGCCGATCGGCCCCATTAAGTTGACATAGCTGCCGACTGGGTTCTGCGATAGTAGCTCTGTCCCTTCTCCAAAGACGCGATAGAGGATCTCGACCCACCCCTTCTGTTTGTTGGTACGCATGATTGATAGCGGACGACGCATCGGGCGCTGTTCGCTACAGCGTAGGTGGATAAAGCTACCGGGCAGCGCATTTTTGGCGGTCTTGGGTGCCTGTAGTTTTATGATGAACTGTTTGCCGTCATAGCCCTGGTGTTCCAGTATTTCGGCTTCTTCAACAAAAACCGTATCACGATGAAGATGTGATTCGCTATTCGCATTCATAAACAGTTTTGCCTCCCAGCAATGTGCGTGTCACCTCGCCCTTCATCTCCCAGTTGAGGAAGGGGGTGTTGTGGCCGCGGCTTAGCATCGAATAATCGTCGAGCATCCAGTAGCGTTCAGGGTCGAAGATACAGATGTCGGCGCGCTGTCCAATCGAAAGTGTACCAGCCTCGACACCAAGGATGGCAGCGGGTTGATGTGTCAGGCTACTGATCATCTGGGGCATTGTTAATACGCCATCATCAACGATGCGCAGTGCCAGTGGCAGCAATGTTTCAAGTGCAGAGATACCAGCCTCAGTCGCACCAAAGGGAGCTAGCTTGGCATCGGCCTCGTGTGGTTGATGGTCGGAGCAGATCGCAGCGACAACGCCGTCGGCGATCCCTTTGCGCAGCCCTTCCATATCACGCTGCGTGCGCAGCGGTGGACGCACATGGCATTGACTGTTAAAGCCAAGCAGATCAATTTCGGTGAGGTGAAGGTGGTGTGCACTGACATCACAAGTGACTGGTTGGCCTTCAAATTTGGCACGCGCTATCTTCTGTAGAGCACGTTTACTTGAGATCATTGAAAAATGGACCCGCGCGCCGGTCTCTTCCACTAGTGCCAGCGTCGCGGCAACTGCCACAGTTTCCGCGGCAATTGGAATGCCGGGTAGACCAAGGCGAGAACCAACCGCTCCTTCATGCACGCAGCCGTTGTCGCTCAGGGCTGCATCTTCTGCATGGATGAATACGGTTAGGTTATGTGTGGCAGCATATTCCATGGCGCGGCGCAGAATCAGGGTGCTGCCAATCGGCTTCATCGCGTTACTGACACCGACGCAACCCGCTTTTTTAAGCGCGTGCATCTCGGTGATGGCGCGGCCTTCGAGTTTCTGGGTTAGTGCGCCGAGTGGTGCTACGCGTGCGAACCCTGCTGTTTCGGCGTGGCGTTGAACCAGCTCAGCCACTGCCGGAGTATCAATAATCGGATGGGTGTTAGGCGGGCAACACAGTGTGGTGATGCCGCCACGCGCTGCGGCGCGTGTTTCACTGGCGATGGTGCCTTTATGCTCTTCGCCCGGTTCGCGCAGGTGAGCGCGTAGATCGACCAAGCCGGGGCAGACGATTTGTCCTTTGGCATCGATGGTCTCATCAGCATTGAAGCCAGATGGCACGTTGCCGAATGCGACGACTTTACCATCGCTAATGAACAGGCTTTGGCTGCCATCAACCCCATTGGCGGGGTCGATAACACGGCCGTTCTTGATTTCAATCCGCATTAGCGCGCGCCTCCCGATGTATTCGTCAGGTGGCTCTGCATGGCCATCGACATCACTGCCATGCGTACTGCGATGCCGTGACTCACCTGTTGCAGGATCACCGAGCGTGGGCCGTCGGCCACTTCGGAATCGATCTCGACACCGCGGTTGATTGGGCCGGGGTGCATCACAGTCACATCGGATTTGGCCAGTGCCAGTTTCTCTTCCGTTAGGCCGTAGAGCTGAAAGTATTCATGTTCACTCGGCAGAGAGCCTCCGCTCATCCGTTCCTTTTGCAGGCGCAGCATGATTACCACATCGACATCGCGAAGCCCTTTGCGCAAGTCGTGGTAGACATGTACACCAAAGGCGTCCGGTTCAGTTGGAACCAGTGTCTTGGGGGCGATGATGCGGATATCTTCTACCCCGAGCATGCTGAGCGCGTGGATCTGTGAGCGAGCCACACGTGAGTGGCGAATGTCGCCGACGATCGCGACGTTGAGCCGGTGGAACTCTCCTTTTTCGCGGCGGATGGTGAACATATCGAGCATCGCTTGTGTGGGGTGGGCGTGCTGGCCATCACCGGCGTTGATTACGCTGATGTGTGGTGCAGCATGTTGTGCAATGAAGTGGGCCGCGCCGCTATCGGCATGGCGCACCACAAACATGTCGCAGTGCATTGCCTCAAGGTTGCGTAGCATGTCGAGCAGTGTTTCACCCTTGGCGGTGGCCGAGGCCTGAATGTTGATGTTGAGTACGTCGGCCGAGAGCCGTTTTGCGGCCAGTTCAAAGGTGGTGCGGGTGCGCGTGCTGGCCTCGAAAAAGAGGTTCACAATGGTCTTGCCGCGCAGTAGCGGTACCTTTTTGATGTTCTGTTCGGTGATGCTAGTAAATGATTCAGCGGTATCGAGGATATCGATTAGCATCTGGCGGTTGAGTCCTTCAATCGTCAGGAAATGTTTGAGTTTGCCGTTGTCATCGAGTTGCAGGCGGTTTTTCTTTTTCATACGCGGGTGATACTCAGCGTTAAGGGGGTGGGGCCTTGTAATTTAATCTGTTCGCCTGTTTGTAGTGAGATGTGTAGGCCGACGGCATCGGGCTGAATGGGTAGTTCGCGTCCATCGCGCTCCACTAGCACGGCTAGGATGATCGAAGCAGGACGGCCGTAGTCGAAAAGTTCGTTCATCGCCGCGCGGATGGTGCGGCCAGTGTAGAGCACATCGTCGACCAGAATAATGTGGCGATCGTCAATGCTCAATGGCAACGAGGAGGGTTTGACCTGCGGATTCATGCCGATGCGGGTGAAATCGTCTCGATAGAATGAAATGTCGAGTGTGCAGAGCGGTTCGTTGATACTAAGTTGCAGATGTAGCTGTTGCGCGACCCATACCCCGCCAGTGTGGATGCCGATCATGATCGGGTCTTGGATATTCCGAGCTTCAAGTGTCGAGCGGAGTTTTTGTGCGACGTGGTCGAAGGCCTGGCTGATGTCTGATTTTTTTGCGTTCACAGGCAGTAATGATACCGGTTATTGTTTTTGATTGCTCGTCTTTAGATCTATCTGACGATGTGTCATGTCCAGCGTTGTTGGCTAAAAAAGGTTTCAAGGATGATCTGTGCTGCAACTGAGTCTACTTCCATATGCCCTTTGCGTTTGTAGTCTTTTTTATTGTGTGGGTCGTAACAATCTCGCGCTGCCTCGCGGGTGGTGAGGCGTTCATCAGCAGGATAGACCGGCAGGTTGTAGCGGCCATGCAGGCGGTTGGAGAAGCGTCGCGCCTTTTTTGTCATCTCATTGTCGCTGCCATCCATGTTAAGCGGAATACCAACCACCAGTGCATCAGGTTGCCAGCTCTCG
>QIHH01000107.1 GCA_003230195.1 Gammaproteobacteria bacterium | reverse complement strand
GTAGTACTGAATGCCCTGCGGCAGTGGCTGCCTGCGCAACGCCCGCGCCATGAATGCCACCACCGATAACGATAACGTCGTAATATTTATTACCCATTGCGACACGCCTTCTGTTTGAGTGCAGGGTGAGATAACATCTCTTCAATCGCCATTGTCTCAATCATCTCAATCCCTTTTTCCGCGATCGTGAGAGCGAGTGCTGGGTCCGTGACCTCATAGAGAGCCCATTGCCATGGGCCGCGCCAGATATCAGTCGGGTTTTCAGGCAGGCGGGTATGGTTGGTAAACAGGTAGTCCGGTAAGAGCTGGTTGGCTATCTGATGGGATGCTTCATCCCACTTTGCCGCAACCCAGCCTATTTTTTTAGCGCCCAAATTACGTGCTATTTGTAGAGCCTTTACTTCGTATGAGATGGGGATGCATTGTAGGCCGAGAGGCGTAATTTGTTCCATTATTTTTTTAACGACCCATTCAGTACCGAAACGTTTTGTGCTTTCATTCTTTATTTCGATAAAGGCTTTACGCGCAGGCCATGCGCGTAATAGTGAGAGCAGCTCAGTCAGTGTCGGGATTGGAGTATCTGAAAACCTTTCGCCGAAACGTGTTTTTTCAGCGGCTGAGTATTGCGTTAATTGACTGGCAGTGAGTTCAGTAATATTTTGTGTGGTGCCGGTGATGCGCTGCATGTCATCATCATGAAAAAGCACCGGGATGCCATCAGCCGTCAGCTGAATGTCGACTTCTACATAACAGGCACCCGCCTTTAGGGCCGACTCAATAGCGGGCAGCGTATTCTCAGGGTATTGTGACGCGTGGCCACGATGTGCAATGAGTTGAGGTATCTTCATGGTTCAATAATCTCACATGAGTGATGCGGGCGTGCTTTCTATTTTAGCGGATGCTGAGGGCTTTTTGCAGTGCGACTTTCCAGCGTTGGTAGCGTTCTGCCAGGGAGGGATTGTTACCCGGTTTGATCTGTGTCAACGCCTGTTTATGCCATGAGGTGGTTTGATCAGAAATATTGATATCTGTATTGGCGAGTAGCCATGCGACCCCACTGGCCGTTGCCTCACTCCCAGGCGTGCGTTCAACCACTAGCCCGCTGAGATCGGCGATGCGTTGACACAGGCCATCTAACTGTGCGAGGCCTCCACTAATTAATATTTTCCTCGCCGCAGGCTGTTGCTGCTGCAGCCGCTCGATGTTGACCTGCAGGAGAAAAGCGATGCTCTCGATAACGGCAACGATTTTCTGTTGATCATCACCCATACCAATAAAGCGAGACTCGAAGTCTGCCTGCCAGTAAGGTGAGCCGATGCCAGCAACGCCGTTCAAAAATAGTAATGGACACGCTTTATTTTCCAGCCAGCGGGGGAGTTGTTGGTAGAGATTGTCGGGGGTGAGTTGTTGCTCAATCCAGCTAAGCGCACTTCCTGCACCGTTAACAGTGCCCTCAAGCGCATAGTGTGATCGCCCATTTTCGCTGATTAGCAGGCTGGTGAGGAAATCAGGTTTTACTATCTCTTTGTCATTCACTATTCGTTGAATAAAGCCACCGGTACCGATGTTAATGTAGAGCGCATCATGCTGCAGTTGTTGCCATGCAAACAGTGATGCGGATTGATCACCGATGACAGTGGTCATTGGGATAGGGTGCCCATCAATTGTTAACGTGCCAAATGCGTGTCGATTAGGCACACATGTCGGTAGTGGGTTATTGGGGAATTCAAATAGCTGTGTTAATGATGGGTCCCAGTCTAGTGTCTTGATGTTCCAGAGCAGCGTTCGGGATGCATTAACATGATCGACTAGATATGGGATTTCATCCAGTAGCTGGTTTAACAGGAAGCTCGTCATTGGCCCCCAGTAGAGGCGTTTTTGGTGGTGGGCCTCAGGTATGGCGGGTATGTTTTCATAGCACCACAGCAGTTTTCCGATGCCGTAATGGGGTGATAACAATAGCCCGGTTGCTTGATGAACCTGTTCTTCGTAAGGCTTGAATGTTTCAATCCAGCTAGCGGCACGTCTATCTTGCCAGCTAATGATGGGGGAGAGCGCTTGACCCGTTATTTGATCCCAGCAGACGATATTTGAACGTTGTGTTGCAATCCCGGCAGCAACAATATCGGTTAGCTTGACGTTGGATGATGCGATTGCTTGATGAATTGCTTGCTGGATTGACTTCAGCAGCGATACTGCATTGTATTCAATATGGTCATTTGCACTTGCGTTTACCTGAGCCGCTATTGGGGTGGCGGCTTGAGCAAGGGTTTTACCTTGCTGGTTAAAAATAAAGGCGCGACTGGCATGCCCGCCCTGATCGATAACGAGATAGAGGGGGTTGCTGGCTGTGGGTGCTGGTTTGATTAAATTTGCCCTCTTAACCTGGCCCACAGTATGCCGAGATGCTCATGAATAAATATCTCTGAACTGCGCAGTGCGCTCGCATTAGGAAAGTAATAGCCAGGGCCTGGCGTGTTAGTGTTCCTGGCTCGGTGGTTGGTGGGCGCGGGAGTGGGTGATAGCCCTTGGTTTTCAAACAATGCCATCGCACGTGGCATATGAGATGCCGATGTGACTAGGATAAAGCGGTTGTCTTTTACGATCACTTTAATATTAACCGCCTGATCTTTAGTATCTTTCGACTGGCGTTCAAGAATAAGACTATTTTCTACTACACCCATAACCTTTGCGATGGTGTGCATCGTCTCCGCTTCTGGGGGCTTGCTGAAGACACTGCCGCCAGAGAGCACTAACTTACTGCCGGGGTATGTTTTAAGCAGCCTGACGCCTTCTGTTACCCGAACTAGTGTTGATGTATTGGCCTGGCTAGTGATTGAAATGGCGGGGTCGGTAATATGGCCACCACCGAGAACAACAATAAATTTCACATCATGGTTGTTAGTGGTTGACTGCTGTAGATGGCTTGGATAGCGGTTTTCGAGGGATGCGAGTAATGAATTGCTGACCGGGGTGAGGCTTAAAAGTGTTAATAGTGAGATGCCAAGGAAAATAAGTGTATTGCCCGTTTTCTTTTTTTGCGTGAACCAGAGCAATAATAGCCCAAATAGTATTGCTATCAGACACAGTGGCAGTGGTGCGAGCAGTGCGGCAGTGATTTTTTTAAATAAAAACATAATGCAGGAGAGTTTGTGTTTTTTGGCTAGGAGACTGTATTAATAATCCTTGATTAGAGCAAATTATCCTCCTGTTATGCAAGCGTTGCGCTGTTACGGCATCATCTGTTGCTGCATTTGGCTGCGCTGTTCGAGTAGTTCCTTAACCTGTTTTGCCTGATCCATGGTCGCCTTGCCGTGAGTGAGTGGGAGCAGTATGTTGGGTGTAATATTCTCAACGCCGCTAGTTTGCATGCTGGTGGTCTCTCGTTGAGGTTGTTTCACTGAGGTGGGTGTGAAGGTGTTTTTTGCTGGGTCGAGTAAAATTACTGTACTGTTGCTTCCCGTGCGTGATTCATCAATATTAGAAAAATGCCACACGCCATCTTGATCTCGCCATTTGTGAACCTTAATCTGAGCTTTTTCCGGTGTACTACCAATCATGTCGGATGATGAAATCTTGCTTGATATTCCTGAGACAGCAGATTTCAGGCTGTCTGGCATAGCTGGCGCGCTCAGGTTTGGCATCTTAATATCATTGAACGACATCAGCGGTACGCCTTGTTCATTTTTCAGGTAGAACGGCGCGATGACGGCTAACACAACCAGTGCCATTAATAATTTCAGGAATATTTTCATCGAAACCTCAGGGTTAATTAATGCATAGGTTTTATCGTCATTTGTTGGTGATTGAAGAGGGGAATTTGACGCAGATACTTAAGAATTGCTGAGTTCGAACATATTGGTATCTGCTTTTTGGCGCTAATGATGGGCAGTATTTTATAAGCTTATGTTTTTTATTAGAATTATTATAGTGGCATGTTTTATGCTTTATGCTAATTGAAGATGTGAAAAAGCCCCCCTCGCTTTTTTACTTTTCTCCCTCCCTATTTGAGCGCCTAATCGGCGCTCTTTTTTATCTTTTTTGAACCAATTGATTCGCAGTCAGCGTAATGATGTTAAACATGAGATGAGCCATTACTTTTGAATGCCCTTTTACTCGTACCGTTCGCGCATTAAATTCATCCTTAAGCCATCCGTTGACTCGCTCGACGGTACTGCATTCATTGTAACGAAACTCTTCTGCCAGCTTGCAGCCTGCTTTTCGGCGGTGCTTTTGCTCATCCGTTATCACCGCCTTGCGTTCTTTGTTCCTTGGGTTTTTATCAAGTAAGAGGAACATGCCCCAATGATTCGCTATGTCTAACCTGATAGCAGAATGCTGCGTATGGTGTTGTTTAAATGCGATGGCAGCCATATATTATTGAGTCTAAATGATAGTTCAGGTACTCTTGGTTGTCGGGAAGAATAAAATAATCATACGCCCGATAAAACTGGGGATGTTCTATGGAAGGGGGGGTTGCCGCTGCGGCAGAGGGCGCGGCAAGTGAAAGTCTGTCGGCATTTTATCTTGCAAAATATCGCTTCACGCTCTGTGCTATCACAGAGATCATATTGCCCGCTTATAAAGGCTCTGCCATGCATGGCGGCTTTGGCCACGCATTGCAACATATTGCGCCGCCATTTTTTAAAATGTTCTATCAGCCAGCGGGCAAAGGTGCGCCACCTAAGCCATTTGTGTTGACACCCCCTTTAGCAACAAAAACGCACTATCTGCCGGGTGAGTTATTGGAGGTTGAGCTGGTACTCATTGGCAATGTAGCCCAACACCTGTCGATCTGTTTTGCAGCGCTGGAAGCCCTCGGGCAAAAACTGGGGTTGGGTACCAATAAAGGGCGTTATCAGATTGAACAGGTAGATTATGCCGATGCAACAGGTGCCTACCAGACACTCTATCAAAACGGCGTGTGGCAGTGTGTGAATCCTGTGGTGAATGGACTGCAAATTGCAGATCGTGCAACAACCCCCACAACAGGCGTCACGCTTCAGTTGCAAACCCGGCTGCGATTGAAGCATCACGAACGTTTAATCAAACAGCCCCCCGCTTTCAGTCTGTTGCTTGACCGGCTGCTGGGGCGCTTGTGTACGCTGGCCAATTTTTATCAACAACAACCGCTGTTATTGCGAGAAACGCGCAGCGCACTGTTGGCAGCCGCGCAGTCGGTCACGCTGGTCAAGGATAATGTGGTTTGGGATGAGTGGAGCCGTTTCTCTGGCAGGCAAAAAGAGTGGATGAAGTTTGGTGGCTTGATGGGCGAGATTGCCTATGAAGGGGATCTTTCGTTGTTTATGCCTTACCTGAAGCTGGGAGAGTGGGTGCATGTGGGTGGGAAGACGAGTTTTGGGTTGGGGAAGTATGAATTATCAACAAAATAATTCTTAAGGAAAAGAGTCATGCAGAAAATTGAAGCCACTTTCAGAATTGTGACACCGATGTTTATTGGTGGTGCAGATCAAACACCGAGTGACGGCATACGGCCACCCTCCGTAAAGGGCGCGTTGCGGTTTTGGTGGCGGGCGTTGAATTGGGGACGGTTCTATACCCATGAACAAGACGAGGCCAAAGCGTTAAAAGAGCTGCATAAAAAAGAAGCAGAGCTGTTTGGACGTGCGGCTGAAGGTGATGAGGGTGGGCAAGGGTGTTTTATCTTGAACGTCGCGCACAAGAAAAATATTAACCCTGAAAAGCAGGATATCCTAGATTTTACTGGGAAGGCTTATTTGGCCGGAATGGGGTTAGCAGGTCGTACTGCGTTACCCCGCGAGAAAGATTTTGTTATCTCTCTACGCTTTCGTAAACACACAGAATCAGAATTGATCGAGAGTATGAATGAGATAATTAGGGTGTTTGGTTTGTTTGGCGGCTTAGGGAGCCGGAGTAGGCGGGGGTTTGGCTCTATCGTTCGTTTAATTGAGAAGGGAGATAAATTCAGGCCGCCAACAGAGAAGGAAATAAAAAAAGATTGCGACTGGCTAAAAACTAAAATGATGACTACTCGCACCAGTCCTTTTTCCGCTTTTGATGCGAACTCCCTTTTTTACACTAGCAATGATGCTTTTGGCAGCGCCGATGATGCGATGGAAAAGGTTGGAAAATTATTGAATCGGTTTCGTACCAGTGGCACCTCTTCCGTGCCTAATAAAGGGCCTCCTCCAGAGGGGGAGCGATATGTCTCCCGAAACACTACAGTGCCTATTGAAGAGTTAAATTTTTATACTACGGATCACCACCAAGTAAACGCCATTTCATCCAATACAAGGCTGGCTGCGTCAAATGGTGTTGCGCCGAAACGTTCAATATTCGGTTTACCACACCAGTACAAATTCTCATCAGGGAAAAAAGTGAGCTTCGATTTTATGTCGGAAAATGAGAAAGGTCGGCGAGCAAGCCCTCTATTTATTCATATTTCTGCATTCACGAATAGTCAGGGCAGCACGAGCTATCGCCCATTTTTGCTTCTACTACAAGCTAGGTTTCTGCCACCTAACGCAAAGCTTGATGTTTTAGTTGACCAACAAAATGTTGGACAAATATCCGCGCCATCTGATTACACACCCATCCATAAATTTCTTTCTACCCATTTTGATGAGTGCTAAAGGAGGGACTATGAACCACTTTCACTTTACCCTAGGCCCCGTCCAGAGCTTCGTTGCCCAATCACGTCGTACCCGCGATCTTTGGGCGGGTTCTTTTCTGCTTTCTTGGTTATCTGGTCAGGCGATGCGATCGGTTTTAGATCAGGGGGGCACGATCATTTTTCCTGACGTGGGGACGAAGGAGGCTCCCCAAGACCCGATGCTGCAGGCGATTCTCAAGCAGCCGGGTGCGCCCACGCCAAGCATTGGCTCTCTACCAAACCGTTTTAAAGCACAAGTTCCCGAAGGATTTGATCCTGAAAACGTGGGGCAAGCGGTGGCAGGTAAATGGCGTGAGCTTGAGCAAGCAGTCTATAGTCATTTTCTAACTCAATCAGCAGCGCTAGAAACGACCTGGAATCGGCAGGTATCCCACTTCTGGGAGATCAACTGGGTACTCGGTGCCGAATCTGAAAATGACACAGACAACTACTGGCTCGATCAACGGAAAAATTGGCGTAACCACTGGCCGCAGGATGAGGGTGGTGACCACTGCACCCTGATGGGCAACTACCAAGAACTCTCGGGCAGAGTCCGCAGTAAAAGTAGAGAGGAGCGTACAGCGCAAGATGAGTTTTGGAAATCGCTGCGCAAGAAGACACCAGGGGATCGTTTGGATATCCGCGACAATGAGCGACTCTGTGCCATTGCTCTCATTAAACGACTGTTTCCTCGCTTAGGCGCGGAAGCGCTTATGGCCACCATTGGTTGGATTCCCGGTGGCCAACAAGAGCGCATCGCCTACTGGCCATCAACTACCTACATGGCCGCTGTGCCCTGGCTAGAGAAGATAGCGAACGATAAGAAGTCCCGTATTGAACTTGAAACATATGTCGAGACGATAAAACAACAACTTGATGGCAATACCTTTCGCAAGCTCGTTAGCGAGCGTCACGTCAAAATTTCCTGCTTGGCTTCTCTCAGTAAAATTAGCATTGGTGTTGGTGCCTATTTAGATGATCTTGATGGCGATCTACTCAACCCCCACTCCTTGGCCAACCCGCGTGTTACCTATCTCAGTGATGAACAACCTAAAAACATGCAAGATGATCCCGATAAAGAGAAGCGAAAAGCACTCATTGGTAGCCTAAATAGGGTTAATAAAGCGGTTGGTAGCCCCACGCGATCGTACTACGCCTTGCTCCTTATGGATGGCGATCATCTAGGTAAAATGCTACGAGATAAAAATCCCGTCAACATATCCCAAGCGCTGTTGGCTTTTACGTCACAAGTGCCTACCACTGTTGCAAGCTTTGGTGGTGTGACCATCTATGCTGGTGGCGATGATGTGCTTGCACTGTTGCCGTTAGACAATGCTATCGCCTGTGCCCAAGCTTTACGAAGTGAATACGCTGATTTTTTTAGCGAGCGAAAGATTGATAAGGCCACGGCATCTTGTGCCATCGTATTGGCCCACCATCAGAGCCCACTGCAAGGCGTTTTATCAGAGGCGCACCACCAGCTCGATGATATTGCCAAAGAGCGCAATGGTCGTGACGCCTTGGCGCTGGCCATACTCAAACCTTCGGGGGTAACCGCCCAATGGGTCAACCCCTGGTCATCGGTGCCGTCACTTCAAATGCTTGTTCAATCGATGAAGGAAGGAAGCTATCCACGCGGTTTTTTCCACAAATTGCGTGATCGCTACGGGTTTTTTGAACAGCCGGATGACGCTCCCGAAGGCATTGATTTAAAGCAACTCTTGGTTGCCGAGTTTTTGCAAACACGTGAACGTGATATCAGCCGTCAAGAGGCCGAGCAGTGCGTAGAGCAACTGCTTTCCGCCTGCAAACCCTTTATTCGAGATGAGCGCGGCGAAGAGATACTGAAGATCGGCCTACGTTTAGGGGGTGGTTTTATCGCCCGCTTTTTAACTCAGGAGAAAGATGGATGATCACGCTTGAGATTCAACCGCAAGACAGCCTCTTTTTTCGAGATGGCCGCCCCTTTAACCAAGGCGAATCACAATTTGCCCCCAGCCTTTTCCCGCCGTCGCCACAAACCCTAGTCGGAGCACTTCGGGCACACTGGGCGGCCAAGCTGGGTTGGCCGGGGCGAGGCCCTTGGAATTCGAAAGTTATCGCCGAGCTTGGCAGTGGTGACGACTTAAATGGCATAAAATTTAAAGGCCCACTGTTACTCCGAGATGGCGAGCCTCTCTTTCCTGCACCTGCCTTATTGATGGGAAAAATAGAAAAAACAGCAGATAACATTCTCGTCTCAGAGCTGGGTCACTTGAAACCCTCGGCTGAACCCTATCACTGTGATTTAGGTGAAAACGTCCACTTGCCAGAGCCAGAAAAGAAGGATGGTATTGAAGGGCGAAAATTATTAGAAGATTGGTGGATAACACAAAGTGGTTTTGAGAAAGTGCTTAACGGCGAACTACCTAGTGCTGAAATGCTCATTCACCCAAACGAGCTATGGCGTAAAGAGCCGCGTGTTGGCATCACCCTCAACCCTGATACCTGCACCACTGAACTTAGTGCGCTTTACGCCACCAGTCACATTCGCCTTAATGACAAAAAAGACAAAGCCGTCTCTCTTGCAATGATGGTCGAAAACCCGCCGTTTCAAGACGCTAACACTATGGTTTCAGTGGGTGGCGAAGGCCGGGGGGCTTGGCTGAGTATAGGTGATCCGATTTCCGCCCCAGCTCCTGTAATCGAATCAACCCGTTACACAGCTATCGTATTAACCCCCTTACTGCCAAGTCAGGGGCCACCTAAACACAACGACCCGTTTGAAACGCTACCCGGTAAACTCATTAGCGCCTGTCTACCCCGCCCCCAACGCTGGGGAGGCTGGGACACCGAAGCGCGTGAACCACTAGCCCTTCGGCCCCACCTTGCGCCAGGCAGTGTGCTGTTTATGGACGCAAAAGAGGATGGTATGGCATCGCTTACCACACGCGATTGGCGCAGCATCGGCCAACGCAGCTATCGGAACATGGAAATAATAATGGAGAACAACATGGATGCAAAAATTATTGGGTTACTTGCCGAAACGTTTATACACCCTGGCATTGGCCGAACGGAGGGCGTCATTGATCTACCCGTAGCGCGTGAAGCTGCGACCGACTACCCTTACATGCCTGGTTCAAGCATAAAAGGTGCGTTGCGTGACTATGCTCGTGAGCACTGGCCTGACCAACAGATAAAAGATACTGAAGGCAACAATGAGAAAAAAATTCACGACAACATACGTACCTGCTTTGGCGAGCACACCAATGCAGGTGGCATTCTCATCTCCGATGCTCGCCTGCTTTTGCTACCTGTGCGCAGCTTAACCGGCAGCTATCGCTGGGTGACATCCGCCCACCTTCTCGAACGCTTTCAACGCGACTTAGCACGCAGTAAAAACACAACGCTCTCCCTGCCGAATATTCCACTTTCAACCGGCGAGGTACTTGGAGAAGGCAGCGACACACTCTTTCTTGAAGAGCGCACTTTTAGTTACGTTGGTTCATTGCCAAAAGGAATCACGGATGCGCTCTCTCCTCTAATCAGACATGAAAAAACAAAAAAACGCCTTGAGAAACAATTGGTCATTCTTAACGACAATGACTTCGCCTGGTTTGCCCGCTACGCGCTCAGCGTTCAAGCGCGCAATGTACTCAATGAGGAGACCAAGGCCAGTGAAAATCTCTGGTACGAAGAGAGCTTACCGCCCGACAGCGTTTTCTACACATTGTTGATGCCGCGTACCAAAAAGAGCGGTCTCGACAAACTACAGTCGCTCATCGAAGTCAGTGCGTGGTTGCAAACTGGCGGTAACGAAACCGTTGGTCAAGGCTGGATGGCGATGCAGATCTATGACCGTAAAGAAGGAGATGCCGCGTGAATCTTGACCGGGAACGAGCTAAAAGTGCCTTAGCCACCATTGCCACAATGCAACAGCCTGAAGGCAAACCCGTAGGCAACTACGTCAGCTACGTTAAAGGACTGCCCGCTGCTATTTTACAAAATGGCCTAGGCCAAGCGATGGCTACATTGCTTTCAGCCTCAAAAGGCAAGCAAGCCATCAACAGCGATCACCGCCGTCTATACGACCAGATGGAGTTATGGCTGTGTCGCAATAGTAAATTTGGACCTTATCCAACAAAAAAGAATGAGAAAAAAGCGCTCATGGAAGCCATCACAAGTGGCTCCGAAAGTGACTACCTTAAAGCCCAAGGCGAAGCGCTGGCCTACCTGCAGTGGTTAAAAAAATTCGCCAACGCATACTTGAGCAAAGAGGGGGTATGATGATGCTTCCACTGTATAAAAACAGCTCCCCCAAAAAATCAGAAAAGAGCAATGCAGGGCTATGGTATGACAAATTTTGCGACCAATGGCCAGTCAGTACAACAACCGAAAATTGGACCCTAGCGGCACAAAACAACACCAATCCAAAGCTCAACTGGATCAACACCGTTACAAAAAAACGGATTGGTGAAAGCAGCCTATTAGAGGAGGCCTGTGATCGCCAGGCAGATATAGTGGGCGCTCAATCCGGCCCCGCACCTCTAAAAATTAAAACCCAATGGCACTTTGTTTCCGGTCTTGGACGGCAGCACCCGGTCGAAAATGGTTTCACCTGGCACCACACCTTAGGCGTGCCCTATCTACCCGGCTCTTCAGTAAAAGGCATGGTTAGAAACTGGGCGAGTCAGTGGGAAGGCGCAGATCCAGAAGATATAAAACGTATCTTCGGCCCCCGCCGCGATGTAAAAAGCACAGAGAGCCCTGCTACGGGCAGCGTGATTTTTCTTGATGGGCTTCCTACCGGCTCGGTTCAGCTCAAAGCCGATATCATGACCCCGCATTATGGCGAATATTACGCCGATGGAAAGCCACCCGCCGACTGGATAAGCCCCGTGCCCATCCCGTTTCTTGTGGTTGATAAAAATCAGCAGTTTCAGTTTTCAGTGATGGTGATAACTCGTAATGAACAGGGCAAACAAGATGTTAAGCAGGCGTATGATTGGCTCGTCGCGGCGCTTGAAAATATCGGTGCGGGAGCGAAAACAGCCACTGGTTACGGAGTCTTTAAACAAAATAAAGGATCTAACCCCGATCCAGTCGAAGAGACTTGGAGCAAGGTGACGCTTAAATTTAGTCCTGGCAATAAGATCTTAACGGCGCTTCGTAATGGTAAAACTGCACGAGGCAGCAGCCAACGCAGTGGGCCTCTTAAGGTGTTCATTGATGGCCTGGATAACGACACCAAGAATCAGCTCAAACGCAACGGGATAGAAAGAGACGTGCAAGTAGAAAAAAAAGGTGACAACTGCTACGCCTTAACGGCAGTGCTTGATAATTGATAATTGATAATTGATAACACGATAATGGGGTAACGGCTATGGAAATAGATTGGATAACACTAGATAGACTCTCGATAGGGTTGGGTCTGCTCAGTACTATATTTGCGGCGGCAGCAGCGATGTTTTCTGGGTGGCAGGGGTGGTCTGCTCGGAGGGAGAAAAAACGGCTAAACAACGAGATATTTATCCGCTTGCGTAATAAAAAAGAAAATAAAATTATAGCAATACCCTTTGCCCTAAGACGAAGAGAACTCACGCGCTCAGAAGTGCTTGGCTTGATTGGAATGTTACCCATGAAAAGTGAACTAAAGAGGTTTCGATTTGCGATAGGCTACTTGAGTACCTGCGCATTTCGAGAAGAGCTATCAAGAGTGCAGGATTCATGTGGCGAAGATACCTTGGCCATCGACTGTACACAGAGTGAACTAGACCAGTTTGATATGGAAAAATTTAATAGTGAAAACAGGAATTGATATATCTGTAATGTTTGTAAAAAATGCCCACGCTCTACACGGCAAAGCCAAACGCTTAACCTATCGACCACCTGTGACGGGGGATGTCGAGATATTTAATCATGATCCTTATTGAGCAAGAGCAACAGTATGTAAGAGGTATGAATGTGGGTTGGTTTTCTTCGCTATGCTGCTTGCATAATCATTAATAGGTGGTTTCTTTATGCACCAACCCACACTGAATAACGTCCTCTCCGACCCCAACCTATTTTCTGCTTGGGCCAAAGTCAAAGATAACCATGGCTGTGCCGGGCAGGATGGCATCAGCATTCCTGATTTCGAAAAGAAGCTGTTAGTGAATATTGCAACGCTGCGAGATGAAGTCCGACACGGTTTTTACAAACCACTGCCATTGCTGCGAATAGAGATCCCCAAGAATAGCGGCGGTACCCGTCCGTTATCGATCCCATCGGTACGGGATCGCCTGTTGCAAACTGCCGTTGCGTTGAGCATTACGCCGTTGTTTGAAGCTGAATTTGAAGAGTGCAGTTTTGCTTACCGTGCCGGGCGTTCGGTGAAGCAGGCAGTGCAACGGGTGGAGCAGTTACGTGATGCCGGTTATCAGTGGGTAGTGGATGCTGACATCGAATCATTTTTTGATGAGATTGATCACACCTTGTTGATGGAAAAGCTGCGCCATTTACTGGTTGATAAAGATATTCTTAAACTGATTCACCAGTGGTTAAAAAGTGAAGTGGTCAAGGGCAATACCCGCTTCCGACTGAGCAAAGGCGTACCGCAAGGCTCACCGATTTCACCGCTGCTATCGAATCTCTATCTTGACCAGCTCGATGAAGCCTTTCTGCATAACGAAATGGTGCTGGTGCGTTTTGCTGATGATTTCCTGGTGTTATGCAAACACCAGGAAAAGGCCCAGGCCGCACTGGTATTGAGCAACAAGATACTTGATGATCTGCGCTTGTCATTAAATGAAGAGAAAACACGGTTGGTCGATTTTAATACCGGGTTTCGGTTTCTGGGGGTACAGTTTGTGCGCTCACTGGCAATCAAGAGCAAAGTGGTGCATAAACCTGTGCGCAGCTTACACCCACCCAGCAGTAACCCACCGCCTCAGGAAGAGATTGATACTGAACCCGACCTGCTCCGCTATTTTCAAGGGCATCCAGGCAATGACACGATGCGCTCTGCTTTTGCCGAGGCAGATCTGAGTGGTAATCAGTTTGTACCTGCATCAACTCCCTCACCCTCCAATGACAATGCTTCACTCGCATCAAACGAAGTAGTGAGCAGTAATCTCCCTTCACCTGTTGTAGACGATGAAGAAGAACCAATGACGACCAGCAGTGGCCATGACCCACGTCTGCGCACACTCTATTTGACTGAACACGATTACGAACTGGCAAAATCTGCTGAACGCCTGGTGGTACAGCGGGGGGATGAGGTGATTAAAACGATTCCCTCCATTAAAGTAGACCAGGTCATGATTTTTGGTAATGCACAGATCACGACCCAGGCAATGCACTACTGTTTGACTGAGCGTATTCCCATTTATCTGCTATCTGCCAAAGGACGTTATTACGGCGTGATAGACGCCTTTGATACTGACCCGGTGTTAATGCACCGTGACCAGTTCACCCGTGCTGACGATGATGCTTTTGCGCTTAAAATAGCCACAGGCTTTGTGCAGGGAAAGCTCCATAATAGCCGCCTGTTATTGAAGCGCCAGGCGCGCAGCCGTGATAGTGATGCGCTGCAAAAAGCACTGCAAGCCATGGATGCCATTCACCCTGAGTCAGCCGCAACACTGGAACAACTGCGTGGCTATGAAGGAGCTGCTGCCCGCGCTTATTTTTCAGCCATTACCGCTTTGTTAGATGAGCAATGGAATTTTACCGGGCGGGTAAAACAGCCCGCTACGGATCCTGTTAATGCGATGCTCTCCTACGGTTACACTATCTTGTTCAGTAACGTGCAGACACTATTACGCGCACGCGGTATGAACCCTCATGTGGGGTTTTTACATGCGATTCGTCCCGGTCATCCTGCATTGGCCTCAGACCTGATGGAAGAGTTTCGTGCACTAATCGTTGATACGGTAGTATTAAAATTGGTACTTAATCAGCGTCTCAGCCCAGAAGATTTTCAGATGCCACGTGCGCCAGGAGAGGCTTGCTGGTTAAGCCCGCGGGCAAGAACGATTTTTATCACTGCATTGGAAGCAAAATTTAACAGCCCGCTCAAACACCCCCATAGCGGTTTGCGTTTGGACTACCGTCGCTGTATTGAACACCAGATTCAGAACCTGGCGGGTGTGGTGCGAGGGCATCAAGCCGAGTACCAGCCGATGGTGTTACGATGAGCCGATTATGGGTGGTTGCTTACGATATTGCAGATAACCGGATCCGGCGGCGTGTTTATCAAACGCTAAAAAATTATGGTGAAGCGGTGCAATACAGCATCTTTGAATGCTGGTTACAGCCCCATCAACTGGTACTGTTACGGCAACAAGTGCAGGATGAAATTGAAACAGCTGATAGTGTGCGCTGGTATCCATTATGTGTCTGGTGCCGAAGAGATATTGAATGGCAAGGCGTGGGGCTGCACAGCAATGACCCACCCTTTATCCTCTTATAAGCATGATTCTGATCTGTTTTGACATCTGTGATGGCAAACGCCTGCGTCGCGTTGCCAGGGCACTGGAAGGCGTTGGGCAGCGGGTTCAACACAGCGTATTTGAATGCCACCTGGATTCAGCTGAACTCGATGAACTGCAACGCACCCTGGCCGGTATTGTCAAAGCAGATGAAGACCATATTCGCTATTACCCGCTGTGTGCTAAAGACCACCCAGCAATAAAAATAGATGGTTCCGGCAAGGTAACAGAAGACCCGGACTATCACCTGTTGTAATATCGAGGTGCGTCAACGCCTCTCTTGCCATGCCAGCAGGTGGCCAGATATGGTGTGATGTGCGAAACAGGCATGATAACTATCCTTACCCAAGGGCACGCAGTATCGGGGGGCAGTTTTGATGGCCTCGCGAATTCGGGTTAAACCGATAAAATATCTATTTAATCAATGAGTTACGATAAAAATAAGGGGTAACGATCGCAGATGATTGATTTTAAAAGGAAAAACCCTGGTATTGGTCATTTTTGGAGCGATGAAGTGAGTTGGCGTGTGAGTGCCCCGAAAACAGCCTTATTTCGCCTTGTAGAACAACGGGTTATAATGGTACTGTTGGACTGACCGGACTTTATGAACGGGATTGAAACAGTGTAAACCATTCTTTTAATCCTGAGTGTATGTGTTGGACTGACCGGACTTTATGAACGGGATTGAAACGGCAATATCTACGCCTCCTGAGTGTCGATTTAAAA
>QIHH01000244.1 GCA_003230195.1 Gammaproteobacteria bacterium | reverse complement strand
TCTGCCAATTAAGCAACTGCTCTTTCAACAAAATACCCTTAATATCGTAATAAGCGATCTTCTTCACAAGGCAATCATCCCAGCCAACATCGCCTACATCCTTCTCAATCCAGAATAATCGTTTTGAATATATCTCACCCTTTGCCTTGCGGGGCGTGCTTTCCACTTTATGCAAAGAAACACCAGCAACCTCCTCCTTCCCTATATAAAAATGCTCATCCTCATCAATCCCACGATAACTAACGTCCTGATATGTTAAATCCGAGTTTAAAAACCTGTCACCAGGGTCTCGAATCGTCACCCTACGAATTTTTCGTAGCACAGGCAAATATATCCATTGCTCAGCCACTTTTTCTGACTCAGGCACATACGTAGTTCGCATAAATGCCCCTCCTTTTGAATCTGGGGGAAATGTTGAAAATAACATCATTTTCTCCAGAACCTGTCCCTCACCACCATAATCTTTCCAAAGCCGCAAATACACGCTTTTCTTTTCATTCCCACCAGAGTCTTTCAGTACGACCGTGAATGTTGATGACTGATCTTTACCTGAATATTTATACCCGCACTGAGATATTAATGACTTACCCGTTAGCACATCAATTTCACCTTGAAGTTCTGCTCTAACACTCCCTGCTGGGATTAAAATAAGCAGCGACAATGCAACCCAGAAAAAGCGCTTAATCACCTCGCAGCCTAACAAGACATACACATGGATACACAACCAAATTAACTTCAGCAACCTCATCTATTTATCATCCTTTTTCACCAGCCCCTCTAATGCCCTAGGTCCCACTCGTAAAGTTCTCGCTGAAAAAAACTCATCCTTCAAACCAATATCAACATCAACATCACCAATAACAAATATTGAAACATTCCCTGAAATCATATTTCGAACTAATACGCGATCCCAGACCCACGCCCCATTGACTTGCTGCCACTTATTAAACTGAACTTTAGAAAGTACCCCATCCTTTGCAAAATAATCAATTCTCGCACTGACACAAACATCCCAGCTCTCGCCCTTTAAATACCATTGAATGCGCTTACTATAATTACTCGGGCCAACCGGCACACTTTCAACTCGCAGGAACTCCATACCCTGCAGGGACTTCACACCAAGAAACTGATGACTATCCTCAGAAAGAGCGCGCTGCCCCACATCTGCATATGTTAAATCTGAATTCAGAAAGCTATCACCGGGATCTCTAATAGTAACTCTTCGAATCTTTTTTAACAGCGGCAAATAAATCCACTGATCAGCCGTTTTTTCAGCCTCCGCAACATATGCAACCCGCATGAAAGCCGAGCCAACCGCATCTGGCGGGTACTCTGTAAAAAGCAACATTTTATCAAACACACCACCCAATCCAGCATAAGCTTTCCAATAACGACGGTACACACTACGCTTCTCTGTTCCTTGCAGGCTATTTTGCAATATGACTGTCAATCGTGACCGCTGATCATCACCAGCACTCTTAATTCCACAAGAAGCGATAATACCTGCCCCCGTTAACACCTCATCAGCAGCCTGCTGCCCCCCGCTCACAAAACAAGGAACAATCAGCAACATAAAAGCCACCGCACGAAAAAACATTTTTTTTATCAACTTATTTCTCAACACACCCTCAAAAATATAAATAAAGCAGATCAATAAAATACTCAACTATAAAATAAAAAAGGGGCCAAAGGCCCCTTTTTTATTTTTCTACATTAACTACTCATATAGACTAGACTACAATGTTGGCGCGTCAGCTCCAAAAGTTGTATTCCATTCGAACGGCGTAGCAGTAGTAAATTCTGCGGTACTAGTAGAAAAAGTACTAATTGGTGCATCTGTGTCAGATAGATTATCAACACTCTGAAAACCAAAAATAGAATTTCCAACGCCACCTAGATTAACACGCTGCCCCAACCAAGTAATCAGAACATCATCGCCCGCAGACCAATCCACGGAGCCGCCTGTTCCAGTACCCGAAGAAGGCGTTCCAAGCACAAGTGAACCATCACTAGTCAGCAGATCACCACTAAGTTGACTAATCACAAAACGTTGAAAATCGTCACCTGGTGTAGTTACATCAGGATCACTCATACCAACATCCTGTAACATAGTCATCCTTTTCCCCGTCTGCTGCCCAGAGTCATTAAGGTTAACATCCAACTTAAAGCTATTCACAAAATCATCTTCTGTCCTTGTGGAGTCAGTGGTACCAATTGCAGTACCTGTAGTACTATTATCTACAAATTCCTGAACAATCCGTAGATTAGGTGCATCAGCGTGGCCAGCCAACGCCCAATCGCCAATTAACAGATCAGTTACACTTGTAAAACTATTTCCCGTGTTATCGTCAGGGATATCACTTAATCTTTGCCTCGCCTTGATACCATCATCAGAACCCGACATCTGGATAAAGGTTATATCAGAAAAAGCAAGGGTTGACACATCTATACCACCAGGAGCCGCATTTGCAATCAAAGGATCAATAATGATTGTTTGAATAAAAGTGCTGCCATCTGCCGTCCTAACTTCTTGCTGTAAAAAACCTTCGCCAGTCACCAACGGTACACATACGGCTCCGGCAGAACAACCAGAAAGCGTACCTGTTGTGTCTCCGTTTACTTGAATGCCATCAAAACCCGGGCCACCTGCCATAGCACTACCAATCGGCAGCAGCGCTGCTGTCGCTCCTACCAGTGCCAAACCCCTTACTATATTTCGAATCTTCATAAAACCCCCTATTGTTTGGAAGCAATTGTCTTGTGCGAACACAGGCTACGTCCTTAAGCACCACTATTCACAGTTAAAACGGACAAAAGCTTCCTTCTACATCCGCACATTTAAAACGTTTCTTTAAAGTTACGTACCTTTATAGCAACAGACTTACCATATGTCAAGCCTAGATCCTTCAACAGGATTGGCCGTAAAACCAATAATCCCATTAATTCATAACGAGAATAAATCACATGAGATCACTATATTATTTTTAATACGCTAACTCTTCATACATACTAGTAGTAGTAGTATCGACCTGATCGCATGCAAACTTTAGGGGTTCTTCCATGCCTTACTACCTTTAAATCAAACTCTGTTTACATATATGATGTTGTCTTGACGCCCCCCATAATCGATAGCGGAACGAGAGGTGTAGTCAATTCTAAGCTGGCGATACCCTGCCAACGGCATCTGTAAGGCATCTGCCAAGGCCACACGAATTGAGCCCACATGCGCAACCACCACAATCGTCTCGCCGACGTATGCCGATAAGGTTGCATCAAGCCCACCTTTCACTCTCGTTAGTAAATCAGTAATAGTTTCCCCGCCTTCAGGTGAAAAATTCAGGGGGTCGACTTTCCAGGCCACATAATCTTCAGGGTATTGCTTTTCCACCGCATCAAAATAAAGTCCATCCCACACACCAAACCGTCGTTCCAAAAAGGCATCATTGGTGACGATATCAAGCCCATGCTGACCAGCAATCGCTTTTGCAGTCATCTGAGTTCGTTGTGCAGGACTGGCATAAATCGCATCAATGGCAATATCTGACAAAGAAAGTGCGGCTGCCTCAGCTTGAGCTAGGCCAGCCTGATTCAAAGGAGGGGACTCAACTGCATCATCACAGTAGAGTCTATCGAGCGGGAAATCTGTCTCCCCATGCCGTACAAAAATTACCCGGGTACTTTTCTCTTTCTCTCTCATTATTGACGCTATTCACCCTCAATTTTTAATAGTTACGTCATAGGATGACTATGCAAATGCGGCGTTCTCCCATGACCATTATGCCCTTCTTCTGTGATATCGACAGGAATCATCCCAAGTTTACCATGCCGAACACCACGTTCAGCCATAATTGTGCTCGCAAACTCACGCACATCTTTCACTGGCCCTCGTAATACAGCGATCTCTAAGCAGTTATCGTGATCAAGGTGGATATGTGTATTGGTAACATTCAATTCATGACTATGATGGTG
Source organism: Gammaproteobacteria bacterium (assembly GCA_003230195.1). Taxonomy (GTDB): domain Bacteria; phylum Pseudomonadota; class Gammaproteobacteria; order SZUA-140; family SZUA-140; genus SZUA-76. The sequence goes on along the minus strand of QIHH01000244.1, from coordinate 5,901 downwards.
AGCACGCGTAATTCGGCTCGATAGCTCCCACTCGTGATGATTGTATACGTAGCTTAGCGTCGCCACACAGTGACCATCTTCCCACTTCTTCAGCCGCTCACTTTCAAGGCGCTCACGAATAAGATCCCGCATCGCTTCAGAGCGATTGGTATACCCATGACCATTGATAAATTCATCAAATTGTCCAGCAAGCTCGGACTCCAAAGACATTGTGATTCGTTCCATCGTTCAACCCTCCATGGTTGTTATGACACATTAAAGATATCGACACAGCACGTATGACCGTTAACTTAAAATATGACACACGCCATCCAAATATAAGCACAAAACAAATATAACTTAACAATAACTCCTTATAAATTAAATAAAAAAGCCCAGACGATCATCTCATCTAGGCTTTTTTATGTAAGACGATTTAACCCTATCTAATAGTAACTCATACCAGTTTTTCTCGGCTCTCAGCAACGCCAGGGTCTTTCGAATTATGCTCCACCCAAGTTTTTTTACCTTCAGTTGTCACTTCACACTTCCAAAAGGGGGCGCGCTCTTTTAAATAGTTAATCACATAACGACAGGCATCAAACGCTGACGCACGATGAGCCGACCACACTGCTACCAACACAATAGGATCCGATGGATACATATCACCCACACGGTGAACTACCAACACATCCATCACATCCCAGCCGTCCATTGCTTCCTGACAAACAGCCTCAATATGCATTTCAGTCATTCCAGGATAGTAATCCAGATTCATTGCTGTGACATTTTCACCATGATTAAAATCACGCATCGTGCCCACAAAACTGACCACACCGCCATGCTTGCCGGACTCAAGCACCGTATCTTCGTGATGCTTGATCGCTCTATAAGGGTCAAGTGCTTCGTGCTGAACAACAACCTTCATTACTGGCTAGCCTCCCGTCACCGGCGGGAAAAAGGCCACTTCATCACCATTTTTCAGCGCTTGCCCCAAGTCGGTATATTCTTTATTCACCGCCACTAGAATATTACCTGGCATTGGCTCAGAAGAGAGTTCGCTCCACACGTCAGAGACCGTCGCCTCACCCTCTAACGTCACTTTATCGCTGGTACGGCCCATGTACTCACGCAAACTAGCAAAAAATTTTACGTCGATTTCCATAACTGCCTCTTAAACAAAATAGTCTATTCAATTTACAAAACTGAATACAATTTAAGTACGACGCCACGAGCCCGATTTACCACCTGACTTCGAAAGCAAACCAACATCAGAAATCATCATGCCACGATCTACCGCTTTACACATGTCGTAAATCGTTAAAAGCGCGACCTGTACCGCTGTCAAAGTTTCCATCTCGACACCAGTATTGCCCTTACAACGCACAACCGCTTTACAATAAACAGAATTATTATCTGGCTCTGCTGTCAGTTCAACATCAACAGCGGTAATCATAATCGGATGGCATAGAGGCACGAGATCCGGTGTTTTTTTCGCTCCCATAATGCCAGCAACCCGCGCAATCCCCAGCACATCACCTTTTTTATGATCACCCGCCATAATTTTTTCAAGTGTTAAAGGCTCCATAAAAATTCGCCCTTCAGCCACGCCTTCACGCACCGTAATATCCTTTGCGCCCACATCCACCATATGCGCCTCTCCGGCAGCATTAAAGTGCGTTAGTACATCACCCATAATTAATTCTCTCTAGAAAGGTTTGATTAACATATCGAAAAAAGAGCGGTACTAAAGTATTAACCGCCAATCTGCGTCATACTGGTGCGGCCTTTGCCAATATCAGAAACATTGATCTTCTTCTCAGTAGATTTTTTCTTGGCTTCAAAACCGTCGCGATGCTTCTCATCAAACGCCTTCCGAAAAACGCCAACAACATCTTCTTCGGTGCAGCCATCCTTACGCAATAACGCCTTCAAATCAAATTCATCATCAGAATAGAGGCAATTGCGAATTTGTCCATCAGAAGTCACGCGAATACGAGAACAGTTACCACACAGGCTTCGTGTAAATGCGGGAATGACCGCAATCTTACCCTCATATCCAGGTGCTTGAAAAATATGATGCTCAGTACGGGTACCAGAGGCAGTTTTAATACCGGGATAGAACTTCTCAATCTGATCAACCAGATTTGCGGCGCTGGCAAAGTGCTCGCCAGTCTCCCACATCTGATGCGCATCAAACGGCATAAATTCGATAAAACGCACGGTTACTCGCTGGTCTTTGGTCATCTCACAAAAATCATGCAATTCATCTTCATTAAAACCGCGCATCAATACAACATTAACCTTCACGGTTTTAAAGCCGACATCCAGCGCACACTGGATACTCTCCAGCACCTTATCCAATCCGGGGCGGCGCGTAATGCTCTCAAATTTTGCTTCGTCCAAAGAATCAAGGCTAATATTAACGCCAGTCAAACCCGCCTTTAAGAGATCCTCTGCATACTTGGGGAATAGCAGTCCATTGGTAGTCAAATGCACAGCCTTCACACCCGGCGTATTCGCGGTATTAGTCACAATTTCGATAATATCTTTACGTACCAACGGCTCACCGCCAGTAAAACGAACCTTACGAACACCCATTTTAACAAGTGTCTCAACCGTACGCTGAATCTCTGGCCCGGTTAACACTGCATTTTGATCCGGAAAATCGACACCTTCTTCCGGCATGCAATAAGTGCAGCGCAGATTACACTTCTCTGTTACCGCGATTCTGACGTAATCAAAGACACGACCAAAACGATCTTCTAAAGGCGGTAACATGGAGGTGGCGGAAACTGTTGAAACGGCACCCGACGAGGATTCACTATGTGATTTTTTACGGTGTAACGATTTATCCAACACGTCAATATTCTCCCCAAACACTACAACTGCAGCTGCCGAACCATACAGACCAATTATCCCGACCATTCTAGTCGGATATCTGTCAATTTACCACTATCCGTTAACTACACCACCAAGCGTGATGCTTTTTCAGTACACCACAAATATATTTAAAGCGTGGCAACCTTTTGAGAAAATCCATTTAGGCTTACTCAGTCAAAAATAGCAGCCAAAACAAGGCGGCCACTCAATTAACACGGGATAATACCAGACATTCTGTGCTACCCAAAATACTAGCATGAAAAGCACGCCACATTCCAATACCTATATCGTCCCGTCCTAAGCAAATCTTTAAAATTAGTATGGAGAAAATATTTATTTAAGGGTCACTAGAAAAATTCTTAATTAACGATGATTATCAGCTATTTAGCCCATACACTGTTGCATACTCAGTCACATTATGAACTTAATGCTAACATCAAGCACTGCAACTAAACTGTTTTCCGTGCTATCTTCAAGACAATAAAAGTCTCGGCTAAGCAACGGATAGATAACTCAAAAACCTATGAACGACATTAAATACCATCAAGGAAAGTGGACCAGTAAACCGACCATGGAAGTTGCCCGTTCACACGGCCCAACGGCTGCTTATAATGGCAAAATTTACGTCTTTGGCGGCGGTGGGCCTGATTTTAAAAGCCTGAACTCCACCACCATCTATGATCCTGCCCAAGATAGTTGGTCGCCAGGCAGCGAGATGCCAACCCTGCGCTCAGGTGCAATCGCGGCCACCGTAGGTGACGCCATCTATATTATTGGCGGCGGCTTTAAAAAACCCGATGGCAATTTTCAGTTCCTGCGCACCACTGAGGTCTACTACCCAAAAACCAATAGCTGGGAGAAAGGACAGGACATGCTCCAGCCACACGACTACCCTGCCGGCGCATTGTATGAGAATCATATCTACATCTTGGGCGGCCACCACCCTGATGCGACACTCTCTGGCCCCAAAACCGATCCAGGCTTTGATTTCTGTGAGCGCCTCAACCTCACGACCGGAAAATGGGAAGAACTCAGACCACTGCCAACCCCTCGCTTTGCGCTTGATGCAGTGGTGATGGATCAAAAAATCCTCACTATGGGCGGCGTCGCCTTCACCCCTGAGGGCTTCAACAACTTTGACCATATCGAAGCCTTTGATCCTTCCAACGGCAAATGGAGCCTTAACAGTCTCAAATTGCCGTGGACGGCCGCTGGCCTAGGTTCGATCATGCTTGACGACACCCCATTTATCTTTGGTGGTTACAGTGGTGACGGCATCTGCGACCATGCAGCCTGCTACGATAAAACCAGCAAAACTTGGCATCTGCTACCACCGATGCCCGCGCCGCTCGCAGCGATGGGCGTGGCGCACATCGACCGCACCATTTATTTAGTTGGAGGCTGGGCGGACGATGGACGCACCCCTCTCAACAATGTCGTTGCCTACACCTATTAACCACCATACATGATAGATGGACGACCAGCAACTTGAACGCTACAGCCGCCATATTCTGCTACCCGAGATCGACATTGCAGGACAGACGCGGCTACTTCACTCAAAGATTCTGCTGATCGGTGCGGGCGGGCTCGGCTCGCCCGCTGCAATCTATCTCGCCAGCAGTGGCGCTGGGCAAATCACCATCTGCGATAACGACAACGTTGACCTCAGCAATCTGCAACGTCAAATTGCACACAACAACGAACGCATCGGACAAAACAAGGCCGACTCAGCACGAGCAGCACTGCACGCAATCAACCCAGAAACCACCGTCATCTCCATCAAGCAACGGTTAAAGGGCGACATGCTGCTATCTGCCATCGGCGATGCCAATATCGTGCTTGATGCCAGTGACAATTTTTCCACCCGCTTTATGCTCAACGATGCCTGCGTTAAAACGCGCACCCCACTAGTCTCCGGCGCTGCAATTCGGCTCTCCGGGCAAATCTGCGTGTTCCGCAACAATGATAGCAACACCCCGTGCTACCGCTGTCTGTTTGATGAATCCACCATCGCCGACGAAGAAAATTGCGCCCAAAGCGGTGTTTTCGCCCCGCTCACTGGTATTATCGGTAGCATGATGGCCGCTGAGACGCTCAAACTACTGGTACCATTCGGCAAACCCCTTGACAGCCGACTGCTCACCCTGAATGCCGCAACGATGGAATGGCGCAGCCTAAAGCTGCAAAAAGACCCCTCCTGCCCAGTCTGCGCGAGCTGCGCCAAAAATAGCTAAGATCCACCGATTAGCACCCGAAAACCTGAAACCAGACCGTAAATCCGCATTCCAGTGCTTTACAAGTCTCCCAGCCTAGGGGTACAATTCCCGGTTCGTTATTTTAGGCTAAACCATTCATTTAAAGAGGAAAGTAAATGCCTGCTGTTCGTTTGAGAGAAAATGAGCCTTTCGAAGTTGCCGTACGCCGCTTCAAGCGCATCTGTGAAAAAACTGGGATCATCTCTGAAGTTCGTCGTCGTGAATTCTACGAAAAGCCTACCGCTGTGCGTAAACGCAAAGCTGCTGCGGCCGTTAAGAGACAACAGAAAAAGACCTATAGCGAAAAAATGCGTACTGTTCGCGCACCTTACTAAATGACACTTAAATAAAAACTGCCACGATGGATAGCACGCTAACACTGCGACTCACCGAAGACATGAAGACCGCCATGCGCAGCAAAGACACGCATCGGCTAGGCGTCATCCGTTTGATCCGCGCTGCGATTAAGCAGCGTGAAGTTGACGAGCGCATTGAGCTGAATGACAATCAGGTGCTCGCCATTCTCGACAAGATGAACAAACAACGTCGCGACTCCATTGAGCAATACACCAAGGGCAACCGCCCAGATCTCGCCGAAATTGAACGCGCCGAGATCGAAGTCATCAAAGACTACCTGCCGCCAGCACTCAGCGAAGCAGAGCTTGAAACAATGATCAGTGATGCCATCGCCACCAGCGGTGCCAGCTCAGCAAAGGACATGGGCAAAGTAATCGGCCTGTTAAAAGGTAAACTGCAAGGTCGCGCCGACATGGGTGCCGTTAGC
>QIHH01000141.1 GCA_003230195.1 Gammaproteobacteria bacterium | reverse complement strand
GACGTGATAATCGCATCTACACCCCCAATGTGATGAATTTATTTGGCATCCAAAATAGCGAATCACTCGCGCACGTCTCTCAACAAGTCAATAGCAACAACATCGCCTTCATCTCACTAGAACACTTTAGTCCAAAACTAAAACAGATTATGGAGCTGCGCAGTCTGTTCGGCCTGCGCTCACCCATCAACACGCTATTGCGTATATTGAATCCACTCGCCGCGCCTTATTTGATGCAAGGTACCTTTCATCCCGGCTATCGAGCTATTCACCAACAGGCGGCTATCCAGCTTGAGCAAGCCCATCTGGCGGTATTTAGGGGCGAAGGCGGTGAGTGTGAACGTAACCCTGATGGCGACTGTGAGGTCTTCTCCGTGCACCACGGTGAAGCTAGTGAAGAGATCTGGCCTGCCACATTCAAGACGCGTCATTTAAAAGACATGACAATGGATGCTAATCGCCTGCTGCAAGCCTGGCAAGGAATAATAGATGACGAATATGGCATTGCAGCCGTAATTGGCACCACAGCCATTGCACTTAGAATGATGGGGAAAACAGAGAGCGTTGAAGATGCAGTCGCGCAGGCGCAGGCGATGTGGACAAAACGAGACAAAGCACGTTACCCACGCTCAAGGTAACCACACCTTGATCCCAATATTATTTCACCTGTTTTTTCTTTGCTACATTATTCCGCAAATAAACGGGCTGCGCCTCATCCGCACTCACCATATCTCCCGTTTGAAAGCCAATGACACCAAGCGCAGCAACATCACGTCCCCTAGGAAACAGGTCTGGATAATACTCACCAGACAGATCATCGTATCGAGCAGTTAGTTCATCACCATATGTCTGCCACGCGGTACCAGCACCAATCCAGTTTCCGGATGCAGGAATAAAAGCCTCTTCCGGCTTACAGACACGCTCTTCATCCAGTAACTGAACACCCCCATCAGCACTGCGTTGATAAACCCCCCAATAGACCTCACCCATGCGCGCATCAATACCGGCCAGTACATTGCCCGCATTAAATGCAGCCATCGCACCATAGGCCATCGCTGCCAATGAGGAAACAGGCACCACCGGACAATCGATCGAAAATGCTAATCCCTGTACCACGCCAGTACCAATACGCACGCCGGTAAAGGCACCAGGGCCACGCCCAAAGGCGATCGCATCCATCTGTAACAAGGTGCAACCTGCATCCACTAGCAACTCATCAATCATTGGCAGAATCAATTCAGCATGTTTGCGTGGTGCTATCTCGTAACGTTCGCTGATTTCACCATCGATTGAGAGTGCCGCTGAACAGGCTTCAGTTGCGGTATCGATTGCGAGTAGTTTCATAAATATGCACCGTCATTCTGAAGCAGGTGAGCGAAGGAAATGCCTTTGGTAGCGGAATCTAGCGTTCGTTTATACATCCTGAGTTCCGATCTTCGCTGAGGCACCGCCCGAGTTGTTTTTCACATTCATCGCGCCACAAAAGCCAAGCACCTTCGACTCATCACGCGTGCGACGCATCGGCGGCAGGTCTTTCAAAAAGATTTTACCGTAGGACTTAGTTACCAGTCGTGGATCACATATCATTAAGATACCACGATCATTCACGTCACGAATCAAGCGTCCGGCACCCTGTTTCAGAGTAATCACAGCATTGGGTAAAAGAAAGTCTCGAAATGGATTGCCACCACTTTTCTTCAGTGCATCCATCCGTGCCTGCAATACCGGGTCATCGGGAGTCACAAACGGTAACTTGTCAATAACAACGCAGGAGAGTGCTTTACCTCGTACGTCAACGCCCTCCCAGAAGCTACTGGTGCCCAACAGCACTGCATTACCGAGACGACGAAAGGTATCCAGCAGTTCGTTACGCGGTGAATTGCCCTGAATCAACAGTGGCGCTTCAAAACCCTTCTCTTCCAGTAGCTCCGCCGCACGCCGCAGCGCACGGTGGCTGGTAAATAACATAAAGGCACCGCCATCACACGCCTCTAATATCGGCAGCGCTTTATCTACCACGGCCTCCACATGCTGCGGTGAATTGGGTTCCGGCAGATTCTCTGGCAGATAAAGCACGCTGTTATCACGAAAATTAAACGGGCTATCCCAACGTGTGGTCTCGGCATTTTCCACACCCAAGCGCTTGGTAAAGTGATCAAAATTATCACCCACCGCCAATGTTGCAGAGGTATAAACCCATGCACTTTTGTAACGCTTGGCATGTTTATCAAAGGTTTCCGCAATATTCATCGGGGTGTCATGCAACATAAAAGAACGGCGTGTGGTTTCATACCATTGAATACGCTCCTCTTCATGAGCCTGACTAAACGCCTGCAGCCGATGCATCAACTCAAGGCTACGTTGCCAGCAACTCTCTAGCCCTTTGCCCCGCACTGCCGCTTCTTCTAGCTGGTCAGATAATTTTTGTAGCTGTGCCTCTATCTCTTCCATGCCCACCTTTACCGCTGGCAGGTCACGCAACTCACTCCACGGTGCACGCTGTTTTTTCATGCCCAGTGCGAGGCGAAAGTCATATAGCTCTTTTTCAAGGTCTTGCGCCGCCCTCGCAAGTGCAGGCATATCACCCGCTTCATTGACCTGCTCTGCGACCACATCACGCCCAAGGTCTAACAGTTGTCGCCCGCTGAGAAACTGACCAAAAAAATTGGAGGCAATCTCCGGCAGCTGATGCGCTTCATCGATGATAAAGGCATCCGCACTCGGCAGCAGTTCACCAAAGCCCTCTTCCCTTAGCACCATGTCAGAAAAGAGAAGATGATGATTAATCACCACCACATCCGCCTCTTGTGCACGCTTACGTGCCTTCACCACATGGCAATCACTAAATACATTGCATTCTTGGCCAAGACAATTTTCACTGGTGGATGTCACCTGCGACCAGATCGGCGCATCGTCATCGATGCCGGTAACCTCAGCCACATCACCGGTACTGGTTTTACCTGCCCATTGACGAATCGCCTGAAAATCTTCCACCAGATGCTTAGCATGCGCAGTGCCAGAGTGCTCCAATAGATCCAGCCGATGGTGACAGAGATAGTTACTACGCCCTTTGAGCATCGTCACACGCACAGGGATTGCCAGCGCCTTTTGCACGGTCGGCAGGTCACGGTGGAATAGCTGATCTTGGAGTGTTTTGGTTCCGGTCGAAATAATCACCCGCTTGCCAAAGCGCAGCGCGGGCACCAGATAGGCAAAGGTCTTACCTGTACCTGTTCCGGCTTCACACACCAGCACCGTTTGATTATCCAGCGCCTGTTCTACCGCATCACTCATCTGCTGCTGCTGAATACGCGGTGCAAAACCATCGATATGGTGCACAAACGGGCCATCGGCACCTAGCAGTTCGCCTGCGCTTTTAAGGTCGGAAAAAATAGACATTACTTAACTTAGTGATAAATAGGAGAATGAGGAATACGGCCAGAGAAGTACTAACCGTCGGCCTAATTATCCCACAGTTCATCATCTTCAAGGCCATTTTCGCGCGACCAGACAAGGCGACTAATAATCTTGAATTTAGCAACTGACATCGCGCCACGTTTCGCACGCTTGCTGGAGCCGCCGACAGCCATCGCCTCTTTCAATTCTGCGCGTGATGCTTCATAGACCTCAAAGGTCTCCAGCTCTTCATCAAGCAGCACCAGCACCACCAAGTCCCACTCCTGTTCCATCTTGAGCTGTCCGATGCGTTGGCCAGTCTTGGCCTCATCAAAGATTGTACGGCCCTTAATCTGTACCTTCTTGCCTTTGCGTGAGCCACTGCTACCGGTCGCATCACAACCGGCAAGGGGCGGATTACAGAGTTCCAGATCGAGGAGCCGAATCGCATCATGCTGAGCGATCTCACCACTCACACCAGCAAGGGGCTTGCCGGTCGCACGGCGGTAATCCGCCGCCAGACGACGTGCTTCAGTGATCAGTTTATCAACCGAATAGACACCCACAGAACCCAAAACCTCATTTTATTATAAATTACTTGTCATTTTACTCAACATTTAAAACAAATAACCACTACTTTTCAATTATTTATATAATTAAGAGACCTTTGTACGGGAAACAATTTTCGTTCCGGCAAGGCATGAATGATCGAAAAACGGAGTTTACGCGCAGTAAATGACTGTTTTAAGATCATTGATAACGCATCTGGAGCGGAAATAGACTTGTGCAAGGTCTCGTCTCTCTAGTTATAATAAATTCTCACCCTTAAAAACCAGAACCTTCAACCCACTCCCCTCAACCGCATCCACAAAAACCTCAGGTGGCTTAATCATCTCAACAAACCGAAACCCCGGACAATACTCGTTCACTAGGCCATACAAAAACTCCTCACCCAGGCGATGAGAGTTTAGGCAAAGCAGCAACTGCCCTGCAGGGTTCATCCACTCCGGCACACGCCGCAGAATCTTTTTATAATCACGCTCTGCATTGACACTTCCCTTTTGTAAATCTGGTGGATCACAGATTAACAAGTCATACGGCGCATGTTTTTTGATACGTGAAAATGACTTAAAGATATCAACACCCTGAAAAATAACCTTCGAAGTATCCTGACTATTCAGACGATGGTTTTCTCGCCCTCGACTGAGTGATGCCTTGCTGAGATCAACATTCACCAGCTGCTTTGCACCACCTGCCATTGCGGCAACTGAGAAGGCACAAGTATAGGCAAAGAGGTTGAGAACATTTTTGCCCGTGGCAGACTCTCTTACCCAGTGCCGCGCATTGCGCATATCAAGAAATAGCCCTATATTCTGCGAACGCCCCAGTTGAAGATGAAATTTAAGTCCGCATTCATCTACTACTAGCTCACTGAGTTCTTCACCTGACACGATTTCAATCGGCGCCTTGGGTCGACAGCGATACTGCACCTGCACGGATCTGCAGCCAGGCAAGTTTCGCTCTAATACCTGCGCCATTGAGCCCAGCCATGCAGCACTTTCTTCTTTGTAGAGCCTAATCAATGCCGCTGGTGGTAACCAATCAACCACAACATGTTCAAACCCTTCATAAGCACTACCGCGGCCATGAAATATCCGACGACACTGCTCAACATCACCGAACAACTGGCTTTTGAAATCAAAATAATCAATCATGGCGAGATTCTACACCGAAGTATGAATGAAATTAATTTCGTTATTCCTCTTGAAATATTATTTCACTCGTCTCTTGACCATACGCTCTATCGTAAATGAGGCAAATTAGAGGCTCTTCCTAGTAAAATCCTAGTACAGCAATTTCGCCAGCACGTACCAAGGCGTGGGTACTAGTAGGCAAAACACGTGTCTAGTCTAGTCTGGTTCCCCCACCTTAACCACCTGAAAAAATTATTGACTTCAATTAATCAAAAAACCATCTATTAAAACATCAACTTTTAATGGGAATATTAATTTAAGGAAATCTTATATAGCGCACCCATAAAAGAAGGCGACCTAAGTCGCCTTCTTAATGCTCCCATTCAACTTCCACTGTATTCTTCAGTCATCCATGTAGCTTCCTTGCCACCATCATCCATATTGGTAATCCTTATCGAGTTACATCCAGTAACCGTAGGCGCACCGACAATTTACCCTCATTTAACACGAACGAACAAGCTCTTGATTTGCTATATATATACACTACTAAATTCAATCCAAAACACAACTTAATAATATATTAAAAATAATGATAATAAATAACAGAAGGTTAGAGGAAATTAAATGATTCTAAGAAATATTTCATGTCGCAGTAGAAAGAAAACTTCTTATTTTAATTACCAAAAATATCCTACAGAAAATTCTGTAAATTACAAAAAGAAAGGACAATCCAGCTTAAACTGAACCGTCCTTCCTTTTATTTGTGACATCAGCCACTTACTGCCATGTACGACACCATCCCTAGCGTGTGCTCCTGCAATTTTCACCCCATCCTTGACTGCAATCCTTGCAGAGCATCCATCCTTGTACCCATCCTAGGCATATATTTTGGCGAACATCCTTATCCGTTCCAAATTATAGCGTCGCTTTTTCCGAGCATATAAGCCTTGTCTTCACAATATCGAAATGTTTTTTAGCCAAGAAATAGATCTAATTACAAATCGAAATCAATTAAGTTACTATATATCAATTGCTTGAAATATAATCTAATGCCACCGTAAAGCCCAATTCGCATATTCAAGTATAAAATCATGACAAATTATTCAGAAAAACCCTACAAAATGACCACGGGATTCACAAAAGATATACTCCAAATATCGAGCCCAACAAAATCTAACGACATGGATAAAACTCAACTAGCAAGTGACCCACAACGCAACATCACCGTGACAGCGTCCGCTGGCACCGGAAAAACCTACTTGTTAATCACACGATTGCTGCGATTGTTACTATCAGATACACCACCCGAGACAATTCTCGCCATCACCTTTACGCGTAAAGCAGCGACTGAAATGCAACAGCGCATCACTGAGCGCCTGCATGAATTGCTGACACTCACGCCAGATAGCCTGAACAAAGCGCTACAGGTAATCGGGGTAATACCCTCTAATAGCATGATGCTAAAAGCGCAAACTCTTTATGAACGTCTACTCCGATGTAAGCAACCACTGCGCATTACTACCTTTCATGCCTTTTGTCAGGAGATTCTACGACGCTTCCCGCTCGAAGCCGATGTCCCTCCTGGTTTTAAAATCTTGGATAGCAGCGGACTACTCGAAAAACGAGCACTTGATGCGCTATTCAGCGAAGCCACACAACAGCCTGATGGCAGTACCGCACAAGGGCTGGAAATATTGATGAACCACTGCAGCGGTATCAGTAATACAGAAACATCACTTAAGCAATTCCTGCAGCACCGCAGCGACTGGTGGGCATTCACAGACAAACAAACAGAACCACTTATTCATGCGCAGGAGACGCTCTTATCACAATTAGGGATTTCAGCAGATGAAAAGGCCTTGCCTGAGGCTAATTTTTTAACCACCTGTCGGCTAACACAGTGCAAACAGTTTTCAATACTGCTAAGTAAACATAAGACCAAAAACAATGCCATTCACGCAGCACTGCTGACGCAAGTACTTGAAGACAACACCTCTTCAGCCCATCAGCGTATCACAAAAATTCGTAACGTATTTTTAACAACGACTGGCGAACCCAGAAAACGTAAGGAGAGCGCGGCTCAAAAAAAATCAATGGGTGCTAAAGAGCACTTATTCCTAGAGATACATCATACAATTTGCGAAGCATTATTGGCACTACAGGATCAACTCAATCGACATCAGCTCTACCGTGGCTCCGCTGCCTGGTATCAGGTAGGTACACGCCTGCTACATCACTACCAGACAATGAAAGAAGAACAGCGTCTGCTTGATTTTGCAGACCTTGAATGGCGCGCCTACCAACTACTCAACCATCACAATAACGCCCACTGGATTCAGTATAAGCTTGACCAACGCATCAACCACCTGCTCGTTGATGAGTTTCAGGACACCAACCCCACCCAGTGGCGACTACTACTGCCACTTCTACAAGAACTCGCTAGTGGCGAAAACAGTCGCAATCGCAGCGTATTTCTAGTTGGCGATAGTAAACAGTCAATCTATCGCTTCCGTCGCGCTGACCCGAGACTCTTTGACACCGCACAACAGTGGCTTGGCGAACACCTCAACGCAGCAACAAGTCCGCTTGATATTTCATGGCGTTCAGCCCCCGCCATTATCGATTTTGTAAATCACGTTTTTGGCAACACCCCACTCGGTGAGCGTCTAATTGCCTTCCAGAAACATGACACCCATCAAAAACAACTCTGGGGGAAAGTCGAGCTACTACCGCTTATCAATGTCAATAGTGATGATGAAACTCCGCCATCATCCACATTTAGAAATCCATTACATCACCCTCGCGTAACGGCCGGAGACACCTGGCAACAACACTACGATGAGGGTAGCCTTATTGCCAGGCACATCGATACGATGATGAATAATGGTACTGCCATCAAAAAAGGCAATGAATTACGCCCCATCATGCGTAGTGATGTGATTATTTTGTTGCGTAGTCGCACCCATCTCTCCGCTTACGAAATGGCGCTACGTGAACACAACATCGCCTACACCAGCAATACCAAGAGCACTATTTTAGATACGCTTGAGGCGCAGGACATGATTGCACTACTGAACACGCTAATTTCACCACACAACAATCTTGCACTCGCACAAGTATTACGCTCACCACTTTTTCATTGCAGCGATGAGTCATTAACATTGCTTGCCTCGGCAACAGCACAACATCAAACTTCACCTTCATGGTTTTCATCGCTTAATGAGTTGCAAAAATCGCTTGAAGATAACAACCGACTCAAACGTGCTCACAGGCTCATCCACCAGTGGCAAACATATGCAGGTGAGCTACCGGTTCACGACCTGCTAGACCGTATCTATCATGAGGGCGACATTCAATCTCGCTACCACGCAACCTTCCCTAGCCACTTGCATGCGAGAGTCGAAAGTAATCTCACACGCTTTATTGAACTGGCACTCGAAATCGATAGCGGCCGCTACCCTAGCCTGCCACATTTCATCAATCGCCTTAAGCGCCTCAAAGAGCATGCACCAGACAGCATTGATGAACCCACCTCAAGCAGCAATGATGGTGGTGCCGTTCGCATCATGACCATCCATGCCGCCAAAGGACTTGAGGCACCAGTGGTTTTTATCGCCGACGCAGCACGCACAACGAGTAGTAAGCGCGCCCACCAGGCGATTGTGAACTGGCCATCCGAAGCGCCACACCCAAACCACTTCTTCCTGTGCGGCGCTAAGAATACGGTTGACCACGACACAGCTGCCTTGCTTACCGCTGACGACCAAGAAGAGGCGCGCGAAGATGCCAATCTGCTTTATGTCGCACTCACTCGCGCTAGGCAACACCTTATCATCAGTGGCTGTACTCCGAGAAAAGGTAAGGAAAAAGGCTGGTACGGTGCAATTGCCCATCAACTCATGGAAAAAGAGGCCATTTTGAATAACTCTGGCTTTGCAATGAGCAACGGCACACCTTTAAAGGTATCTACATTAGAAAAAACTGTCAAGGTACAGATACCACCCACCCTCTCAACTGAGGTTTTTATCGATCCACATCAAAGATCCACAATGGGTAGCGACACTATTAGCCCGAGCAACCATCCCGTTACAAATCACACAAGTCATCGGACACACATAGAGACTACCACCCTTGATGAAGATGAACATAACACTCGCGGCGAAATCATTCACCGCATACTAGAGCTCATTACTAATGAATGCAGACCAAACCGGCAATTAATCGCACAAGTTATTAAAGCAGAGTACGAACATCATATGACACCTGTATTACTTAATAGTTGGCTTGATGAGACTTACACCCTGATTCAGTCCCCCTCCCTCCAGTGGCTCTTTGACCCGACGAAATACCATTCAGCCCATAATGAGATGACGATAAACTTTACTGAAGGGAAAAGCAGAACCTCAGGAATTATTGACCGACTAGTCATCAACAACGACAGCGTCATCATTATCGATTACAAAACACATCGTAATCTAAATCCTCGCAACACTCTCTTAATAGCAGAAAATTATCGCAGCCAACTCGATATGTATCAAAGTGGTATCAAAGAAATCTGGCCCAACAAGACTATCAAAAAACTGCTCCTTTTCACCAGTAATGCACACTGCCAGATGCTATAACTTCAATGGTCAAATCTACTTGCCAAAGAAAAGCCATCAGTCTGTATAAATCACCCCGCATAGCGAATAAAGACACCATATCCAGTAGATTCACCCAGCAGTGTCCGGTTAAGGAATTGCATGGAACTTCCGTGCATGTTGAGAATCTCTTCCATTTACCTCCGGCGGCTCCAGTTCCAATTCTCT
>QIHH01000076.1 GCA_003230195.1 Gammaproteobacteria bacterium | reverse complement strand
GTAGCTGCGTGGTCATGGGGTTCGTACATGGGCGATGAAAACATGCAGAAGGGGATTAAAGTCCGTACCTCCTCATATAACCGCCATCATATTAATGTGACAATGTGTAAGGCGAAGTCGAACGGCGCCTATATTAATTCAATTCTAGCGCTCAATGAGGCATTGGAGTGCGGCTGCGATGAGGCGATGTTGCTGGATACCGAAGGCTATGTGGCTGAAGGCAGTGGTGAAAATATCTTTTTAGTCCGTGATGGTATGCTCTATACCCCTACATTGACAGCAGCGCTTGATGGCATCACGCGTGCGACGATCATGCAGATCGCCGCTGAATGTGGTATTGAAGTACGTGAAAAACAGATCACTCGTGATGAGGTGTATGTTGCTGATGAGGCCTTTTTTACCGGCACCGCAGCAGAGGTGACGCCGATTCGCATCGTTGATGGGCGCGATATCGGTAGTGGTACCCGCGGGCCGATCACAGAAAAACTACAGGCACTCTATTTTGATTATGTGCATGGTCGTCGTGATGACCATCCTGAGTGGCTGACGCTTGTTTAAACATTTTGAGGAGATGTGCAGTGAGTAATGCAGTAGAAGGTACCATTGAAGCCAACGCGCAAAATCGTTACGAAGTGACAGCAGCAGATTTACCGCTGCACTGCCCTATGGATGGAATGAGTCTATGGAATTCTCACCCACGCGTCTTTTTGCAGATTGAAGAGAAGGGTGAAGTGGTCTGCCCCTATTGCGGGGCAGAGTACGTGCTGAAGAAATAGGCTGCTCAAATCAGCAGTAGAGGTGCTGGCTGTCTCCCACGCTGGCTTTCAGTAATTGAGGTTACATCAATTCTGTCATATCTTGGGCACATACCAATATGCTCGGCGAGTATGGCTTCTCTGATGCAAAGCTAAAAGATTCTGTAAGGATAGTCCTCCCAAAAAATGCGGTTTGACAGCTTCGGAAAAACAGGGGGCAGAATATTGGCCTTTATCCGTGTACTCGTTAGAATGCTTGCTTTCATGCATCATATAGGAGACTTCAAAGTGAGTGGTTATGAGTGGCGTGAAGATAAGGACAAAAAGAATAAAAGTAAACACGGTATATCATTAAGTGCGGGTGTTCCTGTTTTTGAAGATGAATACAGGATAGAATCCTATGATAGTGAAAACAGCACTGAGCATGAAGATCGTTATATTACAATAGGTAATAACAAGTGCTCTGATGTGCTGTATGTTTGTTATACAATGCGGGAACATGGGAAAACGCGGTTGTATTCAGTGCGTCGCGCTACACCACCTGAACGGCGTTTATACCAACGAAATTTAAGGCGGTAATATTATGGGTAAAATTATAGGGACTTATAAAAAAACAGACGGTACAACTTTTACTGTAAATGAAGATGACTATACAAAAATGCGGGAAATGACAGAGGACGAAGTCCACGAGGCGGCATTGTCTGACCCAGACGCGCAGCCATTAACCGAGGATGAGCTGAAACAGTTTAAGCCCGTTAATCCAAATTTACGGAAACCTGAAAATGAGTAAAATTATTACCAAGCATTATCATAAAAGCATGCCTTACCCGTTACAACCCGGCGAATTTACGGCACAACATTTTAGTGATAGTGAAATACATGAACGAGCCAAGGCAGACCCAGGCGCGCAACCCTTGACGAGTGAAGAGTTAGCCAAGTTCAAGCGTGTAAACCCTTTTGCATAAGAAGTGAAACAATATATAAAATTGTATTGGTTCCGACCTGACCTGACACTTTGACTTGCCTCGAAGAGAGTTACCCGTTTTGATAAAGATGCCTGATCTTTAGGTTAAACGAGACGCCCATCATAATGATTGACAACCTAAGAATCCAGCTATAAGTTGTCACGTAGGATTTTAACGCCTCGTGTCAAGGCGTGACCAATGCCCAAGCCCCGCTGTTCTCAGGTCCCGTTGGCGAGTACCCCTTATTATCATTGTGTCTCCGCGTTACGTACCCAAAATACTTCGTGGGGCAGGCTCTAAGGAGCGCCTTTTTATGCGGTGAAGATTTAACCGCTGCCCGCAGTTTTGAACACCGCCGCCAGTGGATTGAGGATAAACTCTCTTTTTGATGAGGCTGCCTTGATGGCCTGTTTGGCGTATGTAACTCTGAATTCGATGCGAGCATGGAGGGTAAGGTGATCTGAGATTTCGGGCGACACCCGTATCAAACAACGGATCGGTCGGGTGCAAGCTACACAACTTGTCGATCACTCCCAGCAACAGATCAGGGGTTAGCTGATGATTAAGGACGGTAATCAGCGTAAGATTTTTCTTCAACCAGTTCTGAACCCAGTTTTTCATTGAGTACGCGTTTAAGCGCAGCGCGCTTGTCGTTAGTGACATAGACCGAGCGCGCCAGTTCAATAAAACGCTGATCAAATTCACCGGCAAACTCTTTGTCGCGAATGTCATCCTCAATCTGCCACAATACTTGGTTGACCGACTTCAGTTCTGCCATCTCGGCACTGATATCGATCTCCTTTGGCAGCGTCTCGGTACAGATTTCCTGTAGGATTTTTAGCTCATGATGGATGTTGGCTAGTTTGGCTTCGTCTTTGATTTGAACGGCCTTGATTTCGAGGATGGTGATTTTGTCGAGGCATTCGCCTGCAGAGACTGATACGCGGATATCCATCTGTTTCCTGAATTCGGTTAGATAAAAACGAGATTATATACTGCAAAGTCTTCCTGTGCAGGTGAGTATTGACAGATACGCCTGCAATCTATCTGACAGATTGGTATCATATACTGATGTTTGTAGGTAAAAGAGAGAAATTACGCGATACATATGAAAGTTAATATGGCCTCCTTTGATGCCGCCCGTGTACTGGTGGTAGGTGATTTGATGCTTGACCGTTACTGGTATGGCGATACTTCGCGTATTTCGCCAGAGGCACCTGTGCCGGTAGTGCGGGTGGGCGATACGGAAGAGCGTCCTGGTGGCGCTGGTAATGTGGCGCTTAACATTGCAACATTGGGTGGTTGCCCGCTGGTGATCGGCCTGACCGGTACCGATGAGGTTGCCCATGCGCTACAGGCGAGGCTTGAGTCTGCTGGGGTGAAATGTGCGTTTGAAGAGGATGCAGCCTACACCACGGTGACCAAGTTGCGCATTATGAGCCGCCATCAGCAGTTGATTCGCCTCGATTTTGAAGAGGCATTTAGTGGTCATGATTACGCTGCGATGCAGTTGCGTTATGAAGCACATCTGGCGCATATCGATGTGGTTGTGTTGTCTGATTACGGTAAGGGCACATTAAGTGAAGTGGGTGGTTTGATTCGCGCCGCACGCACGGCCGGTAAGGCGATATTGGTTGACCCAAAGGGCTCGGATTTCAGTCAGTATCATGGCGCAACATTGATCACCCCCAATTTCTCTGAATTTGAAGCGGTGGTAGGCGCATGTCCTAACGATGAAGCGGTTGTTGTAAAAGGTGAAGCACTACGTGCCGAGCTTGAGCTTGAGGCACTGTTGATTACGCGTGGTGAAAAAGGGATGACTTTATTATGTAATGGCAAGTCTGCGTTACATCTACCGACACGTGCGCAGGAAGTGTATGACGTGACGGGTGCCGGTGATACGGTGATTTCGGTGCTGGCCACCGCCGTTGCTGCTGGCCAGTCATTGGCAGATGCGACGATGCTGGCCAATCTCGGTGCGGGTGTGGTGGTTGGTAAGTTAGGCACAGCCAGTGTCACTGTTGCCGAATTGCAGTACGCAATGCGCGCGCAGAATGAAGTTGAACGTGGTGTGGTGGATGAGCATCACCTCGAAGTCTTTGTCAGAGATGCGCAGTCACATGGTGAAACGGTGGTGATGACCAATGGCTGCTTCGATATTTTACACGCAGGTCATGTCTCTTATCTGGCCGAGGCGCGCAAACTGGGTGATCGCCTGATTGTTGCGGTGAATGACGATGCCTCAGTTAAACGATTAAAAGGGCTGGAGCGTCCAGTGAATAGCCTCGCTCAACGAATGGCGGTATTGGCTGGGCTTGAGAGTGTCGATTGGGTGGTTCCATTTTCTGAGCAGACACCGGAGCGTCTGATCTGCCATGTGATCCCCAATGTATTGGTGAAAGGTGGCGACTATCGCCCCACAGAGATCGCTGGTGGCAAGTGTGTTATTGAGAATGGTGGCAAGGTCGAGGTGCTTGGCTTTATTGAAGGCTGCTCAACCAGCAGTGTCATTGAGACGATTCGGCATGGTGTCGAGTCATCGCAGACAGAATAAGTGTAGAGGGTTGTATTGATGATTATTGTGACCGGCGGCGCAGGCTTTATTGGCAGTAATATTGTAAAGACGCTGAACGAACGAGGCCGTGAAGACATTTTAGTAGTCGATGATCTTAAGGATGGGGTTAAATTTCGCAATATTTCTGATTGTGAAATTGCAGATTATTGGGATAAAGATGATTTTTTGGCATTTATTGAAAGCGGTGAAAGTTTTCCGGTTGAAGTAGATGCGATTTTTCATGAGGGTGCCTGCTCATCTACCACTGAGTGGGATGGAAAATACATGATGCAAAATAACTTTGAGTATTCAAAGTCACTGTTGCATTACTGCTTGGAACATAAGATTCCTTATCTTTACGCATCATCCGCGTCAGTTTATGGTGCTGGCCCTGATTTTAAAGAGGGGCGTCAGTTTGAAGAGCCTTTAAATGTTTACGGCTACTCCAAATTCCTGTTTGACCAGTATGTGCGTCGCATTCTGCCGAGTGCTGAGAGTCAGGTGGTTGGTTTCCGTTACTTCAATGTTTACGGGCCGCGTGAGCAACATAAAGGGAGCATGTCGAGTGTTGCGTTTCACTTGAATAATCAGCTACTGGCTGGTGATGAAGTGGTACGCCTGTTTGAAGGGTGTGATGGTTATGGTGATGGTGAACAGCGCCGTGACTTTGTCTATGTGAGTGATGTGGTGGATGTGAATCTATGGTGTTTTGAAAACCAAAATTGTTCGGGTATTTTCAATTTGGGTACCGGGCGTAGTCAGAGTTTTAACGATGTCGCCAATGCGGTGATCAGTTATCACAATAAGGGCAAGCTTGAGTACATTCCATTCCCTGATCACCTCAAGGGCAGCTACCAGAGTTTTACCGAAGCGGATATTGGAGCATTGCGGACGGCTGGCTATCGTGCTGATTTTAAGACGGTTGAAGAGGGCGTGCATGCCTATCTGGCATGGTTGAATCGTTGATCTTTTACGATTTCCTGAACGAATAAATTGATAATGGTATCACCAGCACCTCA
Organism: Gammaproteobacteria bacterium; assembly: GCA_003230195.1. Classification (GTDB taxonomy): domain Bacteria; phylum Pseudomonadota; class Gammaproteobacteria; order SZUA-140; family SZUA-140; genus SZUA-76. The sequence goes on along the minus strand of QIHH01000076.1, from coordinate 4,652 downwards.
GCGTATTCTTGTGGTTGGCCCTTCATGGGTTGGCGATATGGTGATGGCGCAGAGTCTGTTTATCACTTTGCAACAGCGTTATTCGGGTGTCTTGATCGATGTCGTTGCGCCGCAATGGTCGGGTGATTTATTGGGCCGGATGCCTGAGATAAATGACATTATCGAAATGCCGCTGGTTCAGGGGCAATTTGAACCAGGGCTGCGCTACCGCTTGGGTAAATCGCTGCAGGCGCGTCATTATGACCAGGCGATTATTATCCCGCGCTCATGGAAATCGGCAATAGTACCTGCCGCTGCAAAGATTCCACAACGCATCGGCTATCGCGGTGAAATGCGCTATGGCTTACTGAACGATATTCGGCCACTTGATAAATCAGTATTGATGCAGACAGTGCAGCGTTATGTCTCATTGGGGCTGGCGAGTGATGCATCGCTTCCTCCTAGCACTATCCCACAACCTCATCTCACCATAGACAGTGTCAATCAAAGCAAATTAATGGCGCAATTTTCACTGAATATTGACCTGCCAGTGGTTGGCTTTATGGCGGGTGCTGAGTATGGCCCAGCAAAGTGCTGGCCGATTGAATATTATGGTGAACTTGCCAATCGCCTGATAGCTGATGGCAATCAGGTGTGGTTGTTTGGTTCACCCAAAGATCAGCCGAGTTGTGCTGCGATCGCTGAAATTGCGCCAGCGGTGGTTGACCTTTCCGGAAAAACTAAACTGGTGGATGTGGTTGATCTGATTGCGTTATGTAAACGGGTGGTCTGTAATGATTCTGGCTTAATGCATATTGCGGCTGCCACCGGACGACATGTTATCGCAATTTATGGTTCGTCAACACCGGCTTATACCCCGCCACTGACATCATTGACTGATGTCTGTTATGCAGACGTTGAGTGTAGCCCTTGTTTTGAGCGCGAGTGCCCGCGTAAACCACCAGAAAAGCACTTGCAGTGCCTGCATAATATAACAGTTGATAGTATTTATGAGCATTGTCGTCGGAGCGTGAAGTGCTAGTGCCAATTGAAAACATTCTGATGAGAGGTGGTATTGAACAATGGCGTGAGCGAATCGTATGTGGCCTGTTATTTCTATTCCCCATTTTTGGTATCAGCCTAGCTCACTGGTTTAGTGGTATCTACACGTTAATTTTTTTGATTTCATTAACCATCCTTTACCGTCCGCTGCAGACGCAGCTTTTTCCTGAAGAGCGTTTATTGCTTTATTTTATTGCGATCTATTTTTTAACCTATATTTTGTCATCACTGATCAATGACTGGAGTGAACAGCAGACGCGTTACCTCGGGGTCGAAATTCGCTATTTAGCAATCATCCCTATTTATTTGATGTTACGAAACTATTGGCAGTCTGGTCGTTGGTTGTTATGGGGTTGTATGGCTGCCGCGATAGTGGTGGCTGTGCAGGCCTATTTCGATGTTTATGTGGTGAATTTGAGTCGGGCGACAGGGATTTATAGCCCCAATTTAATTGGGCCTTTTGCCGCGATGATCGCAGCATGGCTTTTGATTCAATGGAAGTTCCAGTGTGAGAAAAGGTGGTTGCTCTTGCCATTATTTGTCGGCGCTCTGTTTGCTGTTGCGTTGTCAGGTTCACGTGGCGCATATCTGGGTTTGGTCGTCATGATGTTATTAATTATCATCATGTCGTTGGCCAGTTGGCAGCGGTATGTTGCGGTGGCAGTCGTAATCATTGGACTGATTGGTACCTATACGATGGTTGAGGTAGTAAAGGAGCGTGTTGATGTTGCGATTGATGAAACCAGTACGTACTTTGAGAGTGGAAAAGAAGCGGATTCTACACAAAAAATAACAAGCACATCAACGCGCCTAGAAATGTGGCGCTTTTCCGGGATGGCATTTTGGGATTCGCCTGTATTTGGCGTGGGGAGAGGTAATTATACGGAGGTGGCACACGAATATGCCCGCGCAGGAAAGATTCGCGCTGATGTTGCTGAAAGTGCTCATCCTCATAATGCTTATGCCGAGGCGCTTTTTTCGAGGGGGACTGTTGGCTTGATTGCATTTCTGCTGATGATTCTCTATCCACTCTACTATTTCATTAGTACCCGACAGCAGGCTACTTATACCGCATTGCTTGGCACAGTTCATATTGTTGGTTTGATGGTATTTTCGTTAACAGATGCATCTACTTTTATTAAAGGTAATTTTGCATCGATTTTTCTACTCTATTTAGCTGTTTTTTTTGCGTGGCATGTAAGATGTGTACGAGAGGTCGAGCAGATTAAGCTGAAGAGTAACTGTTCAACTCACCCCTAAGCTCGCCATTTTTGCCTGCTTAGCAGCAAAAATTTCTTTTGTTGTCGCTAACCCGATGCATATCAAAAAATTTGCCGGTGCTATTAGCCAGTTCGTAAAAACGGACGCGATGTTAATCGCTCATTCTACCCGATGAAGAGTCTGTTTTAGATTTTTACCATGCGGCAGAATATTTGAAAAAAGCATTTGAAATTACCTATGGCGTAAAAGACATTAAAGCCGGTGCCGAATTTTCAAAATACAAGTCTATTTTGCGACACGACAAAAAAATGATCAGTAAAACCATAGCGTACATAAGTTATTTGTTGAAAAACCCTGAGAAAAAATCACGTTACAGACAGAAATAAACTATTTTAAAAACAACAAACAACGTTGTCGATATGCTGAGCTAGCAGAAGCTAATTTGCCAATAGGATCAGGTATGTGTTGGAAAGAGCAAGGTGGTCTGGCGATATTAACGTTTTACGCTTTATTACAGAGCAACTTATTTGACTGTGCATGGGAAATGTTAGGTACGGTTTATTGCGCAGCAGTACAACCACCAAAAAATGTTATCCCTTTTTTTCTGGAAAGCATAAAAATTCGTCAGTGGCTGATCTACATCTCTTTTAACTTTTAACCCTTTAACTTCTTGGACCACGGATGAAATTTTGTTTGGGAATTCGGGTTTTTTTGACAGTCCCTCTATCTTAAGCTACTGTCTAGAACAGGGGGGTCCATTAACAAACCAATTAGCAGGGAAGCTGACAGACTTCTTCGTGCTGGCGACCAAATTATCACGGTCAATCAACGTAATATTATCTACAAATATTTTAAAGAGAAGGGGAATACTCAAAATGAAATACTCAATATATACTGGTATCGTCACCAGTGGGTTGGCCATTGCGCTATGGGCTGGCGGCGCCGCTGCACATGGAGTTGGTAAAGGCAGTGGCACTGCTCCGGGAGTAAAAAGCAGCACACATATTTCCATTAAAGCTAGTAATCCGGTACGTGTCCGCCGGATTATGGGCCCGGTTACTGATAGCGTCAATGGTGTTCCAGCAGCGCCTGTCGATTCCTTCGATTGGGGAGGGGAAGCACTCACGCCGATCAGAGGTCACGCCAGACTGGAGATAAATCCAATTGCCAACACCGGGACAATTAGAGCTAGGTGGAAAGATGAATACGGTCACTGGACATACAGACAAGATACTTTTGGGCCGCCACGTCATCCTACTGGAATACGTATAGGATCATCTAGGGATTCGGTGACGGATATTATTGGTGACCCGATCACCACTAATGTTTATCTTCATGGTGATACTGGTGTTGGTGGGCCGGTGACCCCTACATTTTTTGCCCAGCTTGCTACTTGGGGCCCAGCAAAAATTACGCTTAATGGTCAACGTTTTGACAACCCCTATCCTGATGCATCAGGATCTTTACCTTTCGTTGGTCCGAAAGGATCTCTGTGGGGGGGGCATGTTCTACTTTCCGAAGAACTTCGTGGTGATGATGGCGTAATACGTACTACTTCTGGTGAAGTTTTCGATATGTCGAAAGCCTCGGAAGGCAAGGTGTATCCGGAAAAGATAAATCTCAATTTATCTTTCATCGATATTCCAAATGGCCAGCCAAATGCGAATATACCGCTTATGCATCGTTTCGTTTACTACATCTCTTTCAAGAACGTCAAAGTTAGATATAGATATAAATAACGATTAATCAATATTTTCACTAACAATCGGCCCGGTTTTGAACCCGGGCCGATATCAAAATCGAATTTTTGATACCCCATCATTTTTCAAACCATAAAGAACTGCGAAAATCAAGATGCATGAACTGATGGTTATCTTCTTTATTACTTTGAGTGGAAAACAAGAGGTTCATTTTAAACAATTATTGTAACTACTCACCCCCTAGCGAGTCGATTTCACCGGCAAGCGCCATTTGAATAGCAATGAGCGGGTTATATCCTTTATTCGCCATCATCTGTAAATAGCTCGATATTCTGCAATATGCCTGAGCATAGCGCTTTACTCTGAAGCAGCTTGATACCTTTTGCTTAACCTTGGACATCCTTAAATCTCGTTCAGCCCTATTGTTGGTAAACCTGAATTCGTATAATAAGTGCATAACCTCATGAACAACGATGCCAGATTTACGTACTAAAGAAAAGCAACATGAGTCAGCAGGCTATTGCGGACACTGTTGGTGTCACTCAGCCCCCGATTAGCCGAGAGTTCAGGCGCAATGCGGGAGAACGTGGGTATCGCTACAAGCAAGCACAGAGCCAGAGTGATGAGCGGCGTACAGAAGCGGTTAAGGCCATCAAAATGACGCCAGACATGATTCAACTTGTTGAATCA
>QIHH01000093.1 GCA_003230195.1 Gammaproteobacteria bacterium | reverse complement strand
TGGTAGCCTCTGCTGTTGGTTTCGTAGCCTTGCATGGTAACCCTGAGTCTTGTTTATTTCAGAGGGTATGCACTTATGATACGAATTCAGGTGATACCGTGAGAGACCTTTGTACGAGAACCCGTTTTCATTCCGGCAAGACATAAATGGTCGAAAAACGGAGTTTGCACGAAGTAAATGACTGTTTTAAAATCATTTATAACGTAGCCGGAGCGGAAAATAGACTCATGCAAAGGTCTCACCATCAAACATATCGGTTAAAACCTCGACCGCTAGCATGGCATCCAGAGATCGAGGTTTTAAGTACTAACAACACCCTCTGCCACAGTGGTCGACTTCAAACTCCAGCGTCGAGTGCGAAATATTGAAGTGCTTCTCCAGCTCAGTTTTTAACTGAGCTTTAACGATCTCCATCTCACTAACGTCACCAATCACGACATGCGCTTCCAGAGAGTTGTGGTGCTCATCCATCTGCCAGACATGCACATGGTGAACATTTGATACCCCAGCAGTTTCTTCCATCGCCTGGATAACATCGTTGATGATGACCTCTTGCGGCGTCCCTTGCATAAGAATATGGATGGTTCTAGGCAGCATCGTTGCGGCCTGATAGAGCACATAGCCAGCAATCATCAATGTCAGCACAGTATCAGTCCAGTACCACTCATAGAGCAAGATCAAGCTACCCGCAACAATAACACCCACTGAAGCCAATGCATCGGAGACGTTATGCAAAAAAGCGGCGCGCATGTTCATACTCTGTTTCGACATCGTGTAGGTCAAAACGGCGGTGATTACATCAATGACCAACGCTATGCTGGCAACGATAACCACCATCCAGCCCTCGATAATTTGCGGTTCATAAATGCGCCATAGCGCTGCATAGATAAGATAAAGCCCAATAATTACCAGTGTGACCAGATTGATCAGCGCAGCAATTATCTCGGCTCGCTTGTAACCAAAGGTTTTGAAATGATCCGCGGGTTGTCGACCAATCTTGCGCGCCACCAGTGCAATCAATAACGACGCGGCATCACTGAAATTGTGCAGCGCATCGGCAATCAGCGCCAAACTACCGGAGATGATACCGCCGACCACCTGCGCCAGCGTCAACAGCATGTTAATAGCAATGGCCCAGACTAGGCGACGATCGCCCATCGTCTCTACATCGTGATGGTGATGCTCATGCCCCATTATCACATCGCATGGTTAAGGAACCTCTGAATTTATTCATGAACTCGCATCTTACGTCTAAAACATCCAGTTTTTGCGTTGTACCCCAAGGGTGAAATGCCCTTTGGGTGCACCTTCTAATGTAATAATCATAACTTATAGGGCATAGGAAATCTGAGCATTTTAGATCATAATGCCCAGAGGGCACACTATCTACTTCACTCAGAATAAAGCAGAGGCTTCTTAATACCTTTAGATGCTTGCGTAGGCCGCGATAGAAGAAGCTAAAAATGCAGTTAAAATTGTAGATTTTAAAGGGAAAATTTATGTCAAAAATAATTTTAACAGGTTTATTAGCTTCACTATTTTTAACTCAGGTAACATGGGCTGATGCTGAGAAATTGCATTACAACCAGATCAATCTATCAGCAACGGCTTCGAATGAAATTAAAAATGATATTCTAGTCGCAATACTTTATGCGCAAGAAAAAGGAAGTGACCCAAAAAACCGTTCACATCAAGTCAATAAAAAATCAGCAACGCCGTTGAGCAGACTCAACCTGAAATACATTCCATGGATAGTTCAAAACAGATGATACCACCAACACTTGAAGCGGGAGCTCAAACAATACAGATCAATATTAATGGACGAGTCGAGTTGCAGTAGGAAGTCGAATGATTGAGTGCCCCCTCAAAAAGTTATTGATTCTCGTAAAAGGGCACTCTGTCTACTTCGTCCAGAATAAATCAGAGACTTTCTAAAAGCATCACACAGACCTGCGAATAATCACGCAAGCTTTGCTCACAGACTCGCAGCAATTACCAGCGCATGGTCATTTTCATACCAAAGTCAGACGACCCTATGTATCTCTGTTGATTGTTCTCTCCAAAGCGAGTTTCGTTAACAAAAGCAGTTTGAAATTGCGGCCCCAACATAGGACGCAGTGATACCGAAGCATTACCACCAAACCAGCTTTCAACTTTTTTGTTCATTGCGCCAATGGGATCGGTCATCACCAATATAAATTTATCGGTACCCGTTAACTGACCCGCCGGTTTTTTCAGGATATCGGCGCGTGTCTCCATAAAATATTTACCCACAAAATAGCCCGCCACTGGCGTCACGATAAGATCCTGTATTGAGGGCTCTTCAAAAAATGCCTCCGCGCCAAACTCATAAAGAGATGACAACGTTACCGCATACCAGAACGAACCCACCGGACCAAAACCTCGCTCCTGAGCTCGCACATAATAGGTACCGCCCCAGTAAGGATGCAAAACGTAGTTCAGCCACCAGTCATCTTTATCCCAGACAATTCGGCTGACATTATCCTTGTACTGCTGGAGACTAAAGTCATCCTTGGTCTCATCTGTCCAGCCGGAGATACTGGCAGGCATCACATAAAGCACACCGATAATGGAGAGTTGGTAACCCAGAAAATAGGCCGTATCCTTTTTTAACCCATCCCAATCGGGACTGCTTAACACATTAACAGATGCCGGTGACGCTGCTAGCGGTAACGATAAATCCAATGAATCACCAGATACCGACACACCCTTAGCACTCGCCAGTAGATCAAAATTATCGATCCGTTCAGCACTAAGCCACTGAAATGAAGAGGGCCTAGGATCACTGCCAACTCCCCCCCAAGCAACAACTGGCAGCAGTAAAAAATTAACCAAAGCGATTACCCTGACCATCCGGGCAACAGAACACTTGCGCATTACTTATCCTCGTTTCCTGATTTTGAAGAGAGACCATACAGCAGTAAAATGCTGACAGCAATTTCCCACCGATCTCTCGCTTATCTGCATTAAATTATAGTAACTATTCAGCTCACCCCTGATTTGTCCGATTACAGCGTCAAAATTCTCATTTACACATGTAGACTGCGAATTTTTTCCTTGTATTCGAACAAATCAGCGGCAATCTGACTTGCTACTCTTTCATTTTTCACTATGCTGAATAGTTACTAATTATATAGAGATCTTTGCTTACACAGCTTTTGCCCGCCCAAGCTTCCCTTTTGAAAACCACGAAAACAACGTTGGCAGCACAAATAGTGTTAAAAACGTTGCCGTAAGCAATCCACCGACAATCACCGTCGCCAGCGGCTTTTGGATCTCAGCCCCAGCACCGGTTGACATTAACATGGGGATCAAACCCAGTGCCGATGTGATAGCCGTCATCAACACCGGACGCAAACGTGAGGTTGCGCCGCTGAAGACGGCATCATCCACAGAAAGACCATCGGCGATGCGCTGGTTGATACTTTCGACCATCACCACACCATTGAGCACCGCGACGCCAAACAAGGTGATAAAACCAATAGAGCTGGGCACCGATAGATACTGACCCGAAAAATACAACGCAAACACACCACCGATGACCGCCAGCGGCACGTTAAGTAAAATCAGCATCGCCTGCCCCATGGAATTGAAGGCAAAATAAAGTAACAAAGCGATCAATGCGATGGAGATAGGCACCACGGTGCTAAGTCGCTTTTGCGCGCGCTGCTGATTCTCAAACTGGCCGCCAATATCCACCGAATAACCAGCTGGCAACGTCACTTGCTGCTCAATGGCTAGCCGAATATCCGCAACCACATTGCCCATATCACGCCCTTGCACATTGGCTTGAATCACCACTCGGCGCTGCACGTCGTCACGGCGTACCTGCGGGGGACCAGACTCGATACTGATTTGCGCCACATCTCCGAGGCGCACCCATGCTCCCGTGGGTGATTGCAAACGCAAATCGGCAATGGCGCCCGCATTAGAACGAAAGGACTCTGCAAAACGCACATAGATGTCATAACGTTCGTTGCCTTTGATGATTTGCCCGGCCGCGCGGCCACCCAGACCATCACGCACCACAGCCATTACATCACCCACGGCTAAACCAAAACGCGACAGCTGGTCTCGATCAGGGCGCACCACTAACTGCGCTTCCCCGGCGATTTGCTCCATCGCCACATCTCTTGCACCATCAACACTTTGAATCGCTTGCTCTATCGCTTTGCCTTTTTCTGCCAGCACGGCGAGGTCTGGCCCAAAGAGCTTGATCGCCAACTGCGCTTTAACTCCCGATAATAATTCATCGACACGCGTCGCAATGGGCTGCGAGAAGTTCAGTAGCAAACCTGGATGTTGTTCCAGTTTTTGCTCCATTAAACCTTGCAAGGCTTGACGGTTATCGGCACTCGTCCATTCATTAACAGGCTTTAGGCCAATATATATCTCGATATTGTTAACCGGTTCTGGATCACCACCAATCTCAGGTCGACCAATGCGGCTCAAGGCATAGGTAACTTCAGGGAATCCCAACAACATCGCTTCCAGTTTTGGCGCCACGCTAAGGGCGGTATCCAGACTCGATGATGGCGCGAGGGTAACACGCAGATTAATCGTGCCTTCTTCCAGCTCGGGCACAAACTCGGTACCAATTTGCGGCACCAGGGCCAATGCAACAACCAGCAATAACAACGCACCGCTAACCACCATTTTGCTATGGGTTAAGGCCCAGCTTAAAGCACCACGATAAAGCTTATCTAAAGGTTTAAGAATAAAACTTTCTTGCTCACGCACCCCGTGACGGAATAAATAAGTCGCTAATGCAGGCACAATGATTAACGCCACGAACAAGGCGGCAACAATCGCCAACATAATACTGATCGCCATCGGTTGAAACAGTTTTGCTTCAACACCTTCAAAACTGAATAAGGGCATGAAGACGACGAGGATAATCGCGGTAGCAAAAAAAATCGGGCGTGCCACCTCCTTACCGGCCTGTTGCAGGCGCAACGCAATACCATGGCGGTCGTGTTTGACATCATGTGGGTCAAGATCAGCACTGCCCACCCGCGCCTGCACTTTTTTATCATGTATTGCATCGGGATGGGTGATATGTTTAAACATATTGTCTACCATCACCACTGACCCATCCACCAACATACCGATGGCGACGGCAATCCCGCCAAGTGACATCAAGTTAGCCGAAAGCCCCAACCAAGCCATGATCATTAACGCAATGCCGATGGAAATGGGAATCGAAATCAGTACCAAAAACGTCGCTCTCAAATTCATCAAAAACAGCGCCAAAATCACCGCGATGAAAACAAATGCTAACAGCAGTGCATTCACCACAGTGGTAACCGCTTGGGTAATCAAATCCGACTGATCATAAAAGGCCTCGAAGCGCACACCTTCAGGCAGGGCTTGCTGAATCAAGGCCACACGTTTATTAATACCGTCAATTGTACTTTTAGTATTCGAGCCCATGCGTTTCAAGGCAATGCCAGCGACCACCTCACCTAATGACTCTGCGTTGCCTTGCGCATCGCGTCGCGTCATGGTGACCGCCCCCTGGCGTATTTCACTGCCCAAAGTAACGTTTGCAACCTGGGCCACCGTGACCACGGTACCATCGACTGTTTTCAGCGGGATTTGGCGCAATTCAGCCAGCCCGCGCTCATCGGAACTCAACCATCCTACGCCACGAATAACTAATTGCTCCTGACCACGATTCATATACCAACCACCGGCATTGGAATTATTACTCTCTAGGGCATCAATCACATCTTGCTGATTCAGACCATACGCTAACAAATGGGATGGGTTGAGATTGACTTGGTATTGGCGCACATCACCACCAAAAGAGAGCACATCGGTAATGCCATCGACGGGCATCAACAGCAATTTAACCACCCAGTCGTTGAGACTCCGCAATGCCATGGCATCGATACCCGAGCCAGGGTCCGCCACCAACATGTATTGATAGACCTGACCTAAACCCGATGTATTCGGGCCGATTTCAGGTGTACCAACACCATCTGGAATGAGTTCTTTAGCCGCTTGCAGTCGCTCAAAAACTAATTGACGAGCAAAGTAGATATCCTTTCCCTCTTTGAACACCACGGTAATACCTGACAAACCGGTTTTCGAAATGGAGCGCACCTGTTCCACATCGGGTAGTGCATACATCACTGCCTCTATGGGAAAAGTAATGAGTTTTTCAACCTCTTCCGAGGCGAGGCCTGGAGCTTCGGTATTAATGGAAACCTGCACATTAGTCACATCCGGAAATGCATCAAGGTTAAGTTTTGGAATAACAATAGAGGCCGACGACGCCAGCGCCAGCAAGCCAATGATCACCAATAAGCGGTTGGTAACTGACCAATTGATTAATGTATTTAACACGATCTAGCCCCCCTTCTTAGTGGTTATGCGGATCAAAGCCGCCTTTAGCCATTTCTGACTGCACAAAAAAAGCGCCTTTAGCAACGATCGTAACGCCTTCAGCAATCCCTTGGATTAGCATTTGATCTCCCACGGTATCCAGCACCTCAATCTCCTTTGGCTCAAACCGGCCAGCGGCCACTTCAACAAATACCTGCCAGTCACCATCGGGGCTGCGCAACACGGCGACGACCGGCACAACAAGGCCCTGACGTTTTTTATTGCCCTCAATCACCGCCGTCACAAACTGTCCAGGATGGAGCTTATCGTGACGGTTAACGACTTCTATATGTACCGCTAAGGTGCGCGTGGTTTGATCCAGTGTGTGCCGCGCCTGGGCAACCTTGCCACTCAGCCAATGTTTGCCTGCCTGAATACGTGCGGGTGATCCCAGCTCGATGCGTGCCGCATCTTCGGGTGTCAAACGGGCTTCAACCCAGAGTACTGACTCATCACTGATCTCCATCAATACATAACCTGGCTGAATCAATTCTCCCACCACAAAATCGTCACTGATGATGGTACCATCTTGAAATGAAAGCAGATGAAATTCACCCGTTGCGCGCGTCGCATCACCGGTTTTAATCAAAGACTCAATCTGCTGTTTGGTCATACCATAAGCGCTGACCCTGGCATAGGCCTGTTGATAAGCGATTTGAGCAGCGACGAAACGCTTTTCGGAAACCACTTTGCGACCCAGTTTTTTCACCCGACGCAGCTCGACATTGGTCTCCATCAAAACACCTTGCGCTTCAGCCATCTCGACACTTGAGAGGGTCACTAGGCCTTGCCCTTTTTTGACGTAATCACCCAAGCGTGCGTGACGCTTCATCACCTGTGCCGGCGTGCGTGGGGTCACTCTGGTGGTACGATAGGCATTCAACATGGCTTCGCCGGGAACCGTGATAGCATCACCAAGTGACTGACGTTTAACGATCATCGTTTCAACACCTGCAATACGTTGCTGGGCTGCGCTCAATTCAACATCGCTGGCGGTTTCTCCATGGCCGTGACCACCATCGTCACCGTGCGCATCATGACCTTCTTCTTCGTGACCATCATCTTCATGGCCATGGCCTTCCTTTTCATGTTGATGACCTTCATCACCATGATCGCCATGACCATCGTCCATTTCAATATCAGAGAAATCGTCTAATCCCTCATCCCCATGTGCATAACCTTCTGCCACCAATAAAGCACTCGGACTCGCAAGGCTCAATAACATCAATAAAACTAATCTGTTTTTCATTTTTTACTCTCCAGAATTCTTTGTTTGTGTGGTAATACCCAGCCATTCTTCAACCTGAGCTGAAGCATCCAGCCAGGTAATCGTCGCCTGCCACACCTCACCCATCAGCACAGTAGCTGCCGTTTGGGTATCAATATTTTGTTTCGCCTGAATAAGAAAATCGGTAGCAGTCAGCTCACCCGCCTGCCACATCTGCTCCAGCAAACCCATCTGTTCACGATGGGCCTGTTGGCCAGCAGCAACCCAAGCACGCCAAGCACGCGTGGTGTTTTGGAACCGCCCCAGACTGCCATCAAGGCGCGCTTTGGCACGGCGGTGTGCATCGCGATAAACAAGCTCTTTGGCAACCGCCTCATGGGAGGCAGCACGCACTTCGGCTTTAAAATTATTGCGCACCAACAGAGGAATTTCGAGGCTCAGCCCCAACAGGGTTTCCGAATCGTCACGCCCCACGCGAATACCGATGGTGGGGTCGGCTCGACTTTCGCGTTCAATCAGACGGGTGCGAAATTTAGCGGCTTCCATACGGCTACGCAACACGGCAAGAGCGGGTAGAGATTGAAGCAATGCAGGGTCAACACGCTCTGGCGGTGAGGCCAGTTCACCGGACAACTGAGGCCAGCGATCATTGTTTAAGCTAGGCGAAAGCCCGGTCACAGCCTGCAGTGCGGCTTCGCTCTCGGCTAGCTCACTTTCGCTCGCCGCCTGTTGCATCAGCGCTTCGCTGTAGGTGACCTGTGCAAGAGTGCCATCCAGCGCTCCCATGTCTCCAGCCGCCTGGCGCTGTTTCACTGTATCAATAAAGCCCTTCATCAACTCACTACGACGTAATGCCAGCGCCCGCATTTCCCGCGCAGTAAAGTACTGTGCTAACGCATCTAGGGTTTCTACTGCGATACTTTGTCGGGTTTCCCTTAGCTCAGCGACTGCCGCCTGAATTTCCTGGTCGGCGATGCGGATGCGAGCCTCTCGCTTGTCACCCCAATCCAGGGTCTGGCTGAAACCAATTGAGGCTGTATTAATATTCGACCGTTCAGCATCCAATGCCAGGGCAGGGTTATAGATAGGACGCCCCGCCCCATCGGCGCGCGCCCGCGCTGCTTCGACAACAGCTTGAGCGCCCTGCATAGCGGGACTTTCTGCCCAGACTTGTTGAATAAATAACTGTAGCGGCTTATCGACTTCGGGCACGGCACTGGCACTTACCAACAGTGGCATTTCTTTCAATTCGGGTACAACTTTTTTAGTCTCAGGCAGAGCCGCCCACGTAGGCAGTGCTAAAAAAACGCACACACCCACGTAAAAAACACGGTTTAATAACATGGCATAAATCCTTCAGATACAAAAAATGACATACCGACGGAACAGCTCCAGCGGCACATTGATGAACAATCGAGAAAGATTACGCGATGGGAGGTCTTAAAAGCGGAGCGATATAGCGGAAGGTGGGCGCCTGGAATAGCGCGATAAAATCATCATGGCTGCGGGCTACGAACGGCGTGTTCTGGTTAAAGATCAGACCAACCAGATGAGCCGCAGCATGACAACAGTGGTCATTATGATACTGATCGTCATCAGGATAGTTTTGCCCAGCAGTTACCAACAGATCAGCCGTTGCCGAATCATGACCCACCATTGCCGCTGGATGGGTATCCAGAGCAAAAGCCAATCCTGTACTTAGATTGGCCAGCAGTAGCAGGCAGATCAATATTTTCTTCATTATGGGCTGTAATCTAGGTGATTCATTGTCATGTTGTCAATATTTTAAATAACAAAATCAATAAGTGGTTGATTTTTAGCGTTGGAATCAGAAGTTTACAAGCTAGTAAGTTCACTCTGGAATATGAACACTATCGGCACGTTAAGTTCCATCTTGACAACAATATAGCCGGAAAACTTGAAAAAATAGGTGGCCCATCAGCATTCTAATTATGGCTGTCTTATTAGTACCTTGTAGGCTATTCCCCGTAGTGAGGTGAGCTCATTCTGATCCCAATCTGCTATGTCGGGGATGAGTTTCCTTTGCAGGCTTCGTACTTCTGCCAAGTCCTTCCCCATGTACATGGCTTTCCCACGCTCAGAGTACTATGCTTGATCCGACTCCCACCGAGCCTTCGGCTCATATCCGCTTTACCGGCTTCTGCACTTTCCTGACAAGTTGAAACAAGTTCAGTGAACCAGCGTAGTCCGGTCTCCACTCTGCTTCGTGTCTCTGGCATTACAGCCTCCTTCTGTCGTTTCCTGTCAGGGCCTCGATGGGCCTCCCAAGTTCTTGTATGCATCTCTTTGTACATGCCACAGTCTGATGACTCCGGAGATCCTCCACACCCTTACCATTGCGGATGCTTCTGTGTTGGCTTCGGTGTACGTTAAAACCCTCGCCGATCTCAATTAGCATTTCGAAGCTGTACCCGCTTTCAGGAGCTGC